>JASHRR010000502.1 GCA_030037185.1 Xanthobacteraceae bacterium
GGAAGCTTCATTCGGCTGCATGCTTTGCCCCCGAGGCGTCCCGCGGAGAGATAACTCTCCGACGCTTTAGAACGAGGACGTCCATATCAGGAGGAGATCGACCATGGTGACCCGGCGCCGGTTTTTATCTGCAGCCGCCGCAGGCGCTGCAGTGTTGTCTCGCATGCCTCATGCGCTCGCGGCCACTTATGATATGATCATCAAAGGCGGGCGCGTCATCGATCCTTCGCTTGGAATCGATGGAGTTCGTGACGTCGCCATTGCCGCCGGCCGCGTCGCCGCCGTCGCGGAGAGTATTGCGGCCGACGCCACCGAAACAATCGATGCGCGCGGCAAGATCGTGACACCGGGCCTCCTCGACATTCACACCCACGCCGCTCGCACCAATGACGGACCTCCGCTCTGCTTGCTGGACGGGGTAACGGGTTACGTTGATGCGGGTTCGTTTGGGGCGGATGGCATCGACCAAGGGGCCGCCAACGTGAAGGCAGGGCCGAACCTCGGCCGCCTGCTGATCAACATCGCGCGAACCGGCGTGACGCCCGGCGGCGAGTTGCACGATTTGAGCCACGCCGATGTGGGCTTGGCGCGCGGCGCGATTGCGCGTAACCGCGATGTC
This sequence comes from Xanthobacteraceae bacterium, assembly GCA_030037185.1. Next base: position 620 of record JASHRR010000502.1, read on the forward strand.
ATCGTCGGCGTGAAGGCTCGGCTGTCGAACAACGTGGCCGACACCGGCGATCTTGAAGCGCTCAGGCGCGCGCAGGAAGCTGCCGCTCCCTTCGGTTTGCCCGTGATGATCCACATTGGCCAATCATACTCGCCGATGCGCGCGATTCTCGCGCTCCTCAAGCGCGGCGACATCGTCACCCACATGTATGCGCCGCCGCCGAACGGCATTGTCGACGACAACGGGCGCGTGCTGCCGGAGGTGCTCGCCGCGCGGCGCCGCGGCATCTGGTTCGACTTCGGCAACGGCGTCGCGGATCACTTCAACTGGGATGTGGTCGAGCGCTGCATGAAGCAGGGTTTCGCGCCAGATACTTTCTCGACTGACTGGAACACCACGTCCCGCACCACCGGGGTCATCGACTTCCCCAACGTCATGTCGAAGTTCCTGATGTTCGGCATGCCGCTCGATCAGGTGATCGCCCGCGCGACCGTCAACGCGGCGCGCGTGTTCGATGCACTCAGCGACCGGGGCACCCTTAATGTCGGCGCGCCGGCTGACATCGCCGTGCTCGAGTTGCGGGAGGGATCGTTCGAGTTCCTCGACAACTATCAGAGCAAGCGGATGGGCCACCAGCGGCTCTTCCCGGTCGCCACCGTGGTGGGCGGCAAGAAAGCGCCGCCGCGGGCCTGATCCGCCGACAAGATCCAGCCTCGAATGGCCCACTGTCCGGTATGGCTCGGCAGGTATGTCGGGGGTTTCCTGCGCAGGCGCGCGCGCTCGTGGAGAGCTCGGGGAACGCTTCTTTTCGTGGCGCCCACCGTTGAGCCTGATCAACGGGAACGCCGGCTCATGGAACCGAGCCGTGCCGAGTTTGGCAAGCTCCGATCGTGATGCTCAGCCTCCGCGTCGACGTCGCACGCTGGCGGAGTTGCCCGCGCCTGTCTGGCGATCGACACCTGACGGTGAGATTTGAGTTGCGGCAAGAAACGGAGAGTTCGAACTGCGCGGGGCGGATTCCGGCGGGTGGCGGGGGTCTGATCGATCGTACCGACCCGTGCGTGATCGACGGTCATATCCGAGCCCATTTGTATCGTTTAATCGTAGAGCATGTCGGAACTATCTACATGGTCTGACGCACGCGAATGGCAAACGGTGCGAGGTTCTCGCCAGCCACGAAAAAACAACGACGCATGAAGAACCGAAAGGAGGGTTGGACGTTAAAATACTCTGGCGGTCCGACTCGACTTCCGCAGGGGGTCAACTTCATGTGGAACAGTAGAAAATACGCGGCAATAGCGGTTGCCGGCAGCAGTCTTGCCGGTGCGGCTGCGACGCCGGCTTCGGCGTGCTTCGCCTGGGGACACTCGGGGGTTTACAGCTATGGCTGGGCTTACGCGAACACCGGCTACTCCGACTATCGAGCCTATAGTTACCGCAGTTGTGGCGGTAACTATCAGATCCAGGGCTGGGGGGAATGCAACGGCTACGGTCCCTGTGGCTGGGCTCCGTTTCCGCCGCTGGTTCTGACGGTGCCGGTCACGGATTCGGCCGCTCCTGGTGAGCGTGTGACGCCCGCCAGTCGAGGGCGTGCCGATCGAAGGCGTGCTCCGAGCGTTGACCGATAACCTGTCCGCCGGCCACATGGTCACCATGCTCGGTCTGCAATCTATGCGTGTAGCCTATCCGACCTCAGCCGGGAGCGCCGCTCCCTTGTTCGCGGTTGAAACAAAACGCAGGTTTCAACGGCGGGGCTTCGAAAAGCCTATCGGATGGTCCTGTGGGGCTCGCGCTCGGGCAGCGCTAGACTGCCGTTTGGATAACAGGAAAATCAAGGCGAGTGTTGTTCGAAACGGTCCACCGCGAATTCGGGTGAACGAGCCTGCGCGGCCATGTTTCTGACGCCGCCGCGGCCCCGCCTAGGACAATGACTGGACAAATCGCTTTGCCTTTGTAACTGTCAGTCAATGCACAAGAAACAGTTTAGCACGCGCGAAATCCTCGCTGGCCGGGCGCCCCCCGAGGTGGCCGTCACGGTTAAGGGCTGGGTGCGCACCCGGCGGGACTCCAAGGCCGGCATTTCGTTCCTCCACCTGTCGGACGGCTCCTCGTTTCATCCCGTGCAGGTGGTTGCGCCAAACACGCTGCCCAATTACGCCGGCGAGGTGTTGAAGCTCACGGCCGGTTGCGCGGTGGAGGCGACCGGGACGGTCGTGCCGTCTCCCGCTAAGGGGCAGCCGTTCGAGATGCAGGCGAGCGCGATCGAAGTGATCGGCTGGGTGGACGACCCGGATAGCTATCCGATCCAGCCGAAGCCGCACACGCTTGAGTTTCTGCGCGAGGTGGCGCATTTGCGGCCCCGTACCAACGTGATCGGGGCGGCGACGCGGGTCCGACATACGCTGGCACAGGCGATACATCGGTTCTTCGACCAGAACGGCTTTTTCTGGGTCAATACGCCGATCATCACCGCGTCCGATGCGGAGGGGGCGGGGGCGCTGTTTCGGGTATCGACGCTCGACCTTGCCAACCTGCCCCGCACGCCGCAGGGCGGGATCGACTTCACCCAGGACTTCTTCGGCCGCGAGGCGTTCCTGACCGTGTCGGGCCAACTCAATGTGGAGGCGTACTGCCTCGCGCTCACCAAGGTCTACACGTTCGGGCCGACGTTCCGGGCGGAGAACTCGAACACCAGCCGACACCTCGCCGAGTTCTGGATGATCGAGCCGGAAATCGCATTTGCCGACCTGTCGGATAATGCCACGCTGGCGGAAGGACTCTTGAAGTTCGCCTTCGAGGCGTTGCTGACGGAGCGGCAGGAAGATCTCGCCTTCTTCGACGAGCGCATCGAGAAGGGGCTCGTCGCCAAGCTCACCGGAATCGTCGGTTCGCAGTTCGTGCGCATGGATTACAGCGAGGCGATCGCGGCGCTGGAGCGGGCGAAGCAGAAGTTCGAGTTCCCGGTCAAGTGGGGCGTCGACCTGCAGTCGGAGCACGAGCGCTATCTCACCGAAAACTACGCCAAAAAGCCGGTGATCGTGATGAATTACCCGAAGGACATCAAGGCGTTTTACATGCGCTCAAACGACGATGGCCGGACGGTCGCCGCGATGGACGTGCTGGCGCCGGGCATCGGCGAGATCATCGGCGGCAGCCAGCGCGAGGAGCGGCTCGATGTGCTCGACGCGCGGATGGCCGAGCGCGGCATCGACAAGGAGCACTATGCCTGGTACCGGGACCTGCGCCGCTACGGCACCGTGCCCCACGCCGGCTTCGGCCTTGGCTTCGAGCGCACGCTTGCCTACGTTACCGGGCTCGCCAACGTGCGCGATGCGATCCCGTTTCCGCGGACGCCGGGGAATGCGAGGTATTGAGGCGAACCGATTACAAGCTTGCCTGCGCCGCGCCGTTTGCTTCGTGGCATCGAGGCAAAGGCGCTGATCGGGCGCGAGGGGCGGCATCGAGCGCAAGCAAGACTATTGTCGAAGTCGATGGAAACGCCGGGCTTCGGGGAGCTTTTTGTTTCGTTCAATATCGCAGCAATCCCTGCCGCTCACCCCGCCAAGCCTGCTCATCCGGCACAGCCAACGCATCCAGGTCCTGCGGCGTTGCGTGCGGATCGTCCACCCATTCGCGCAGCAGCGGGCTGCCGTTGATGACGTCGATGGCGAGTTTGTCGTGCTCGTACTCGTAGGCGAAATCACGCCAGAGCGGATAGTCCGGGTATAAGCGGCGCATCGCCTTGAAGGCGAGCGCTTGAAGGCGCCAAGGCTTGAACGCCTGGTGGTCGTAGACAGGGCCTTCGGTGTGAATCTGCACGCCGTTGCAAAGGTTGCCCACGTGTTTGTGAAAGGTGGGCTCGAACCAGCACGCGCGCAAGCGGCAACCATGGAGCCAAGCCGGTGCGAGCGCGTGCATCGCGCTAATGATGCGCCGCGCATCAATATCAGGAGCGCCGAATACCTCGAGCGGCCGCGTGGTGCCACGCCCTTCCGAGAGCGTTGTGCCCTCAAGCATCACCGTGCCCGCATAGGCGCGCGCCATCCACAAATTCGGCGCGTTGGGACTCGGATTGATCCACGGGCGCCCGCCGAGCGGCCAGCCGAATCCCGGAGCGGCGTCGGGCTGCCAGCCCTGCATCTCTACGACCCGATACTCCACGTCGAGCTTGAGCGTCTTGACAAACCACAGCCCCAACTCGCCGAGCGTCAGCCCATGGCGCATCGGCAATGGTCCGGCGCCGACAAAGCTTTCCCACCCGACGCGCAGCCTCAGGCCTTCGACGAGCCGGCCCACAGGGTTGGGCCGATCCAGCACCCATACCGCTTTTTGATGTTGCGATGCCGCTTCAAGCATGTAGCGCAGAGTCGTGATGAACGTATAGACGCGGCAACCCAAATCCTGCAGGTCGACCAGGATGACATCGAATGTGTCGATCATTGCATCGGCAGGTTTTCGCACTTCGCCGTACAAGCTGAAAACCGGGATGCCGTGCACCGGATCATTGAAGTCGGGCGACTCGATCATATTGTCTTGCTTGTCGCCGCGCAGTCCGTGCTGCGGACCGAAAGCGGCCGCGATCTTGATGTCGCCGCATGCAGCCAGCGCATCGAGCGTGTGCGTCAGGTCTTCAGTGACCGAAGCCGGATGGGCGAGCAAGGCGACGCGCTTGCCGTGAAGAGACGCGCGCAGATGGGGGTCGGCGATCAATCGATCGATACCAAGTTTCATGGCCGCTACGCTTTACGATAATTCATGCGCAAAGCAATCGGGATGGTGGAAATCCGCCTTGCCGGGCGGATGCGCCAGCGCCCAATGTGATTTATGGCCGTTGGTTTCCTCGATCAATGCTGCGAGACCGAGACGCCATCCGGCATCACGGGGCAACATCGATAAGCCATCCAGATCGAGGGAGACCTGCAGCGCATAGCAATCCGAGGGCGAAAGCAGTTCGATTCGTGGGGCGCTGAACTCGGTCGCAACGCGCATCTCCTTTCGGTAACTGCTGAACCGATATGCCGCCCATTGTGTCGAGGGCGCAAAGTTGAACTCGTAATAGCCGGCATGCGGCGGACTGCGTACGAACGCCTCGAAGCAGGTGTGCTGCCATAGCTGATCGACACGCGCTGGCGCCGTTACCGACGGTAAGCGCAGATCGCCTATTTTGCCGATGACGAAATAGCGCAATACCAAACTGCCTTCCCGGCGCGCGACCTCCACCTCTACGCGGGTCGCGGCAGAGCAAAGCGAGTCCGGATGGCATTTTAAGATTTGACGCATCGAGCCATTAGCCGATCAATGAATTCAACCTGCCCGGCCAGTATTTTCTGACGGGCTTCAGCCGGATTGAACCATTCGGCGCGATCGACTTCGGGAAATTGCTTCTTCCGTCCGCTCTTCGGAGGCCATTCCAGCTCAAAAGTATTTGACTTCAATGCCATAACGGGAAAGTCACCTTCGACGGCAAATGCAATGATCTCTTTCCTGCTGGGCTGCACGAGCGCGCCCAGCTCAAAGAACTCGCCGCTCGGTTCCGCTCCCAGCTCTTCACAAAACTCCCTTTTCGCAGCAGTGAGCGGTTCCTCGCCCTCTTCATATTCGCCCTTCGGGATCGACCACGCCCCGATATCCTTGTTTGCCCAGAACGGACCGCCGGGATGGACCAGGAGCAGGAAAAGCTCCTTGCCCGATCTCTTGTACATCAAGATACCTGCGCTTCTCTTTTTCATGGCCTAGCGGCTACTCGATTGCTTCAGCCGACCCGAAGGGATTGCAGCATCGACCAAAAGTTCATAAAGGGCGCGGCAGCTGCGTCTTGTGCCGGACCACTTGCGCCAACTTGGGGCATGAGCGCACCGCCCGGGGCTCTCCCACCAGGCAGGACAGTCGCCTGAAGGTTGCTCTGCCGGTGGCGGATAACTCGCTATTTTGGTGCGGCTCCACCAGAGGCCGAAGCCGGCTCCGCGATCCACCCCTTGTAATCGTCTTCCGAAACCTCAGGAAGCTTTTTGACAAAGGCAGCAATGGTCCAGATTTCCTGATCGGGCGTCTCGAGAAGGCCGAATCCAGGCATGCCGGTCATGTTGATGCCATTGCGAACGACCCAGAAAATCTGTGCGGGCGTCAGGTCGTTGGCGACATCCTTCAGGTCAGGAGGATCGGGGCGCACACCCTCGGAGAATTTCGCCCACATAACCCCAGGAGCGCCGTGGCAATTGGCACACCCGCGCGACGCAAAGGCGCGGGCGCCGGCCTGGACAATGGCCGGGTCTTCCATAGGCATCGGCGGCTGGTCGACCGCGTGCCGGTCGATCGAGGCTGCGCGGATGTGCTGCAGCGCGAAGTCGACGATGCCCGGGTTAGGCTCGGTTGCCGCAACATTGTAGAAGCCGCCGAAGAAGAACACAGCGGCGGCCACCACGAGAATGATTGCAAGGACGCCAACAAAGCTCAAAAATTTCATGGCAAACCTTTTCCGGAGCGGCTCAGGTTCGGACGAACCGCACGACCGCGGCTGGCTGGTTGCATCGTGATACGGCAAAGCTGTGGCGATTGCCTGCCCGCCGCGTGATCGCGCCGCAATTTTGAGGCGGACCTCATAGCAAAGAAGGATGGCGGCGGGAAGCCGCGAGGCGCGTGACGTTACATGAGATGTTGCTGTGCCTGTGAGCCGCCTGGCAACTCCCTGTGCCAGCACAGCGTCCGCACGCGCCACTCCAACGATCGCCTGCCGGCGTTCCGATCGCTTCGAATGAAGATCGTTTCTGAGCGCAGGTGCACGGCCAATGCGCCTTCGCCCTGGCGGCGCGCAGCCATCCGCCTGCTCATCTACCTCCTCTCGGTCTATGTCGCCACCCCTGTGACTAAGGAAGAATGGGCACGCCTCGTCGAAAAGCCCAATCGTCAAAGGGCGATTTGAGCGCGATGCCGATAACGGCCGCGGCCGCCCGTACCGGTGCCTGGCGAGAACACTGCAAGCCTTCGGGCACCGCGGCGACAGCTGCACGAGGAGGGCGGCGAGCTTGTCGGCGTCCTCTTCGACGGACTTGCCAATGAGGATTGTTCTCGGAGGAATCCGAACGCAGAGGAAGTGCGTGCGCTGAAAACCGCGAGCCCCGGATGCGGCATCCAGGGCTCTGAGGTCTATGCGTCGGGGGCCGTGCGGTTCAGTAGCAGACATTCACCCATTGAACCGCCGGGCCATAAGGGGTGGCGACAACCTGGCGCTGGAGGCAGCTGTTCGCCACGATGGCGCCGCCGACGATGCCGGTCGCGACGCCGACGCCAAAGCCGCCCCAGCCGAACCCGCGGCCGCCCCAGTGGTGGCCATAGCCCCACGCGGACGCAGAAGTAGGCGAAAACGCAACCGCACCAAGAGCGGCCGTCGCGGCGAGGACAAGAGCCGTTTTACGGAACATGAGGTCTCTCCTTGTTGTGTTGGGATTGCTGTTTTGGATGGTTTCTCGTCATCCTGCGAATTGGTCGCTCGGGCCCGGGTCGGGGTTCACCCGGCTAGCTCTGCGATTAATCACAGCAACGCCCCCACGAGCGTGCGGCGCTGGCCCCTCATCGCTAACGCGATCCGCGCGCTACCCTTGATCCGGGTGCGATACATGACTCTTCGCATCTTGGGATCAAACGCGTCGCGACGGCGCAACACCGCGAGATTGTTCCACCCGCCACCGATGGCACATGGTAAGCCGCCTCGGCGTCGCATGCGCCACAGCGCCTGTCTGGGATCGGCACGTTGTGGCCGCGGGGACGCCAGAACGCCGGGTAAAATCGTCAGCGGCGATATCAAGCATCGGCTGATTGTTAGGGAGCCTCCGCGACCGGGACGTGTCGAGGAACCCGGCAAAAAGGTCAAGCAAAAGGCCGGTTGAACCGCGCGGTCCCGGACACTGTGCCGGGTCGTTTCTCAATCTCCCTGTGCACCAAAGCGCAAGAAGCCGGGTGTCAGGTAATTCTGCTGGCCCCGCGTGGGCATCGCTCGTCCCCGACTGCCGTTGCTGCGGAACGCTTCGCAAAAAAGAGAAGTCGGAACGAGACCACGATTGCGGGTGCGGGTTCGCAGCGACGCGAGATCAAGCCGCAGCCTTGCGATGCTGGTCGATGGTCTAGTTCTCTTGGGTCGGCAACCGGCCTGGGCCGCGAGGCGCGATGGAAGTAGTTCATCGAAGGTGTCCGATCCGCGGATCACAACCACAAAACGCCTGCGCCATGCCGTCTCGATGGCATCGATGTCGGTCTGAGCGAGCGGTGCGCCACGGCGTGCCGCAATTGCCACGGGCAGCGCGGGCGAGGGCGCTTTCGGGCCAGATCTCGCCGGCACCGGTTGAGCGCTGCGCAGGTTGTGCGAGCGCGGCTTTCGCGCAGCGCCAGCTTAGCAACCAGGATGCCGCCGATCTCGGCGCCTATTTCGCCGCATTGCCGAAGTTCCAGAACCGTGCAAGTGGCAGGTCGAAATTCCCGCTGGTGCTCCCTCGGCTGCGCGCGCATATCCGCCGCGCCAAGCCGGCGTCCAAGACCGGCCCGAGTCACAGCGTGGTGAACATTCGCCCAGCGCCTCTATAAGCCGGGATACTGCGCTCACCGAACCCCTCGCCCCTCACGGGAAAGGGTTTTTCAATTTGCCCCGGCTCTGCATAGGGCTCGCAGGCAGGGCGCAGCCCGAGCACATGAGGTGCTCCCCCGGGGGCAGCCGCCGGCTAAACCGATGAAGAATTCATCGGACCGACATCGAAGCCGGCTAAGCTGGGCGCCTTGCGCGCAACCAGATCGAATCGGGCCTATGAATGATCGGGGAACTAATGGTCGGCACCGGCACTCTCGCGGCGGCGGGATTTGCCTACGCACGAGGGCAGCGTGCGCGGCTCTATCGTGATCTCGAAGGTCAAGTGGTGCGTATTGCCGACGCGCTGGCACCTGACCTAGGCGACCTCGCGCGCCGGGAACCCCCTCACTTCGTCGATCGTTTCGCAGTCCTGCCGGATTTGTTGCCGGCTCAGACCTTCGCCGCCCTTAAGACGGAAGCCGAGCGCCTGGTCGCGCCGGAGCGAAGCTTCGTGCCGGCGCACAAAAAGGGCGGTACAGTCGCCTACGAAAGCTTGATCGTATCGGCACCCGCAATCGTCTCCTTCTATCACCGCCCCGACTTTCAGGATTTCATCTCACGCCTCGTCGGAGAGCGCGTTCAGGCCACGCCGATCAATGATCAAAGCTCGTTGTCGGTGCTGTTCTACAACAAGCCGGGCGACCATATCGGCTGGCACTATGACCACAACTTCTACCGCGGGCGGCACTTCACGATCCTGGTCACCATCGCCAATGTAGGGCAGGCCGCCGGCGGCTTGAGCCACGCCGAATTGAAGGCGCGAATAGGAAGGCACGAAATCGCGGTGCGCACGCGGCCGAACACCACCGTGGTGTTCGAGGGAGCAGAGGTCCGCCACAAGGTGACGCCGGTCCATGCCGGCGAGAGGCGCCTGGTGCTGAGCATGACTTATTGCACCGATCCGACATCCTGGTGGTGGCAGAGCGTGTCGCGTCGCTTCAAGGACACCGCCTATTTCGGCCTCCGGGCGCTTTGGACTTGACGCCGGCGACTTTCCTGGGAGCGCGGGCGTGCCCACAATCGGGCGACCACAAGGCCGCCCGGGCCACCCCTTCCGCTCCCTTCCCGGTTTGCGGGCAGCGGCGGGATGGCCGGTCGGCGTCAAGGCCAGCGCCTGCCGCTCGAACAGCCTGCGATGCCGTCCCTGCCGCGCCAGCAAAATGCGCATGATCGCCGCCTCCACAACACGGCCGCTATCGAACACGAGGATGCGATCGTGGTCGCATACCGTCGATAGCCTATGCGCAACCACGATCGCGGTTCGACCTACGAGTAGGCGCTCGATCGTGGCCAGCGCCTCCGATTCCGAATCGAGATCCGATGTTGCCTCGTCAAGCATTAGGATCGGCGCCGCTTTCCAGAACCTACTCAGAGCTAGGCAGCGTTGATGTCTGGTTGCTGCTTCGTCGAGGGCAGTTTCACTCGCGGCACCGCCCCTGGGACAGAAACGCGCGAGCCAAGGCCACATGCTGGCGTTCGCCGCCGGACAGCTTGACGCCGCGCGCACCCACCAAGGTCGCATAGCCGCCCGGCAGGCGGGCGATCGAAATCATGCGCATTGCCCAAGCGCGCCGCAGGCTCGATCGCCGCCGCCGGTGCGTCCGGACGCGCATAGGCGACATCTTGCGCCAGCGATCGGTGGAACAGCATCGGCTCCTGCGGTACGACCGCGGTCTGGGCCCGCAACGAAGCCTGGGTAACGGCCGGGATATCCTGCTCGTCGATCAGGAGGCCGCGCCGCCAGCACAACATGGAGCAGCGTGCCGGTCACAGAGGCCAGCGGATGCTGAGCAGCGCGGTTGTGCCCACGAGCGCCGCGACCGACGGCATCACCGCGATCATGCTCGTTCAAGAGGTCCATTGCCCACATGCCGCGCGTGATCCGGCGCACGATGGAACCGCCAAAGGTTATTGGGCATGCCATTCGGCGCAGAAGCGTTGGAGGCACCAGAAAGCTTCCTGCGCCACCTCCGCCATGATCCCAGCATCAGCCGGATGATGCCGAGGACGGCGAGGTGCGCATTGCGATCATCGACCGGCCCCAGCGCCAGGATCGCCGCCAGAGCGGCGAGCGCCGTGCGTCGCTTCCCGGTCGCCATCAAGCAACCCGGTTGCGTCAACCAGGCGACCGGCGAAGACCGGCGACAAGATATCTACGGTGGTTGCGCCGATCATCGCGGCTACAATGCGCGCAATCAGCCACGGCTGGCGCTGCCAGTGAGTGGCGCCAGGTAAATCCCAGCACGTCGTAGAAACCTTTAAGGGTCCGATTGAAAGACACTGGTTCAATACGGCGCCCGCTGACACGGCGGGCGATCCCTTAAAAAAATCAAACCCGAATGAACCAAATGGTCCGTCAGCTTGCTCGATGTGATTTGGGTCGAGGAGGTCCGCGGGTTGGACCCGCAGGGCGGCGGGGTCAGCATGCGGGACCGTCGGGTACAGCGAGCACGGCGCTAATGTGCATGCAAGCCTCCCGACTTCAGGGCTGAACTGCAAAGCCTCCTAACAGAGAGGCCTGCTTTTTTGTAACGACCATTCTAGCCGATTCGCAGCACTAACCGGGCCGTCTGCGTGCA
>JASHRR010000051.1 GCA_030037185.1 Xanthobacteraceae bacterium
GTGCAACGGGTACCGGAGGGCCGGGCTGAGCGGTCTGAGTGGTCTGGCTTGTCGGTGCGGGACGACCGGCCACCGGCTTTGGCTTTGGCCGTGAGGTCTGGACCGAAATGGTGGGCAGCGACGTTTCCGATCCAGGCGTCGGGGCCGGCAGTGGAGTTTCGCTCGGCGCTGGAGGTGCTGGCGACTGAGGAGGTGCCACCGGCGGTGAGACTTCCGGTTCCTGGGCTAATATCCGATCGGCCATCGAAACGGCGGCCAACGCAGAACCGCCAAGCAGCATCCCCTTATACGTTCCCCAACGCACCGACACTCCCCCCCAACTCTCACGACACCCCGAGCTCGCAACCAGCAACAAAGATTGTTCGATGTCGATTGGGGGAATTTAGCAACTGAATTGTGCCGAACAAGACTAATTTTGTTAATCTTGCAACCTATAGGCTACTAGCCTATAAGGGAGAAACATCTAATAAATTAATTTTCAGGCTTAGCGAACAATTCACTAACATATTCCTTGATAGAGTCTTTTCCTACTCGGCCAATTGCCCTGAGTCAAATGGCTATCACTTTAGTGTAGGGGGGTATATATTATTCTGTCATGTGCGGGATCGTAAGGCGCCACGCGCCACGCGGCAGTCAAGCGCGCTGCTTGCAGACGGAAACGCTGACGCTGTGCATGACCAGCCGCGGAAAAATATGTGTCACATCTCGATCGAGAGCGCCATCCCGGCGCAGGTTCTGCTCTCGGTGGCCAACATGAGTTCGGTCAGCACGAGGTCCGCGCCCCGCTTCGCTCGCCTCGAGTGCCGCCATACCAATCTGGAAAAACTGGGCTTCACGGACGCTCTGCCGGATTGGGCCGATACCGCGAAACAAAATCCTGATCAACGATTTTCGCGCCGGCTTTGCCTACAAATCATGACGAGGCGACCTTTCGCGTGATGAAATTCTGCGCGGCAACCGAGGCGTTTGATTTCGGTGTGCTGATCGCACCGCCTGGCGTGCAAGACTTTTCCGCCAACTGGGAGCGCAAGCCGTTTCATTTGTCCCGAGCCGATCCGCGCGACCACGACTGCATTCCAACGAACGGAGATTTGGAGAACATTATATCCCACGCGGATTTGCGGTATCCGGCCGCTTCAGCTTGACCGCGGCATCGTATTGGCGGGGATAGAGGGCTATCCTCCCTTTGCCGAACTGTGACGGCGGCCACTAAGCCGCAAGGCGCTGCGGTCAGATTCGAAATCAAGCAAAGAGCCCCGCCGAAAGGCGGTGCTCGGAGTTTGTGTAAAACGTTCGTTGCCTCGCGCAGAACGACGCAGCGACGAAAGCGCGGATGCCAGCGATAGCCGGCGCCGCAAGCGACCGGAGCGTGTTGCCGTCGGATCGGCGTGGGACAATCGGCTTTTGCGCACTCGCTCTTGGTGCTGGGTGGTTGTGCGCCGTTCAGCGACGTTTGCGCACGCGTTGGGCTCTTCTCCTCAAGCGAACCGGAACAAACCGCAGCTCTCGCTTTCGCTGTTAGCGGTCAGCGCGGCATCGCCAAGTTTTTTAACGGGCGGGCGGATCCTTCCCTCGCGCATCGCCTTCTGGATGGTGTTGAGCTTCACTCCCAACGTGTTGGCGACCTCTGCCGGAGTGGCGTCGCCGGCAAGGCGCCCCTCGATCTCACTCACCACAGCCTCCAACGGAACCGCCGGACCGCGCGTCACGCGCGGAGCGTAGAATCCGTTCGGCCCCTTCTCGGTAGATCTTCACCGACCGCTTGACACTGATCGACGTCACTCCAAAGGCGCGGATGATATCGCTCTGCTTGACATGGCCGCTGACGCAGAACTGACTGGTGATCATGCGAAAGGTGGCGATGTCGGTCTCGGCATGGCTGAACACCGGCATCGGCCCGTTGAAATAGGTGACCTGGCCGTCCTGCCTCCTGAAGGCCAATTGGTTGGTAATGTACGTGACCCCATCGGGGAAAATGGGTAACTGCAGTTGGGGCATGGGCCGCACGAGCGGCAAAACACCGCGTATCCGCCGCAGACCGGTCATTCTCAGATCCGAGCGATTCGGCCAACTGCCGAATTCCCCTTGTGCCAATCTTTCTTGTGCAAGATTCTGAACGGCCGAGCGATTTGGCGGCCCCCGCTACCTTCCACCAGACCCCGAGAGCTCAAGAGGTCTGGAGGTAGGGTGAATGAAGCGTATGAGGATCAATTCACGGCGAAGGAACAGCTGATCAGCGCGCGCGGTTGGCGCTTGCCGTAGACCCAGGAATCTCCGTGTCTCCCCGATCCCCTCGCCGGTCGTTACCGCCCTCAGGATCAGGAATTCCATTCTCTACCGCTCCAGGCAGCATCCTCGTGCGAAGCTCTCTTGGGCGCGGCAGGACGCCAAGGCGGTTCGCCGCCTTCGGCCTGGCTCAAGTGGAGCGGTCGAAAGCCTTGAGGGCTCATATCATAGGCCGACACCCGCATCTCATGCTCCGACTAAGAAGCGCGCGTGGGATAACGATACTCCGCAACTTCTCGTGATCATGTCGTAGTCTACTTTTGAATGATTATAGATTTGATTCATTAAAACAATTTTGTCTCTAAAACTATAAGTTTGGAGTTATTCAAACTAAAAACATAAAAGTTATACAAACAAATCTAAATCGCATTGTCAAATTTCCTCTCCGGCATCATTCAGCCACCCCATCCTTTGACGAAATTATGCAGGCGTTTGTGAGACGAGAACATCTGTATTGGAAGGTTGTTACGGGTGCCGCGCTCGGGAGTGCCAGCATTCTCGGTGTGGCGGCCCAACAAGCCGCGCAGCCCTCTGCCGAGCCACCGGCGCCTGCGCAAGCCTCGAGCGGACCCTCACCCAAATCCACGCCGCTTCCCGAAATCAAGGTGATGGCTGCCAAGCGCGCTGCGGCGCGGCCAGCGCGGGCTCAAGGGCAGCCGGCGGCGATGTCTTCCGGTGCGTTGACAGGGGTCGCGCCGATAAGCACGCCGGTTCAAGCCGTCGGCGCCAGCGGTCCGCCGCTCTCTGAGGTGGCGACCTTGGGCAAGACCGGCACCAAGCTGGAAGATTTGCCGGCCTCCGTCGTCGTCGTGCCAGCAACGACGATCAAGGAACGCGGTGGCACCTCCCTCACCGACGCGGTGACGGCGGGTGTCAGCGGCGTCAATGTCGGCGGCTCGCCCACTTACAGCTTTTTTGACCGCTACCTGATTCGCGGCATGGATGCGCGCATCTACACCGACGGTTTTTCTGACGGCGACCAGTTCAACGGCTATCCGCACTCGCTCAACGGCGTGCAGCAGATCGAGGTGCTCAAAGGACCGGGCTCGGCGCTGTTCGGCAGCACGACGCCAGGTGGCAGCATCAATATCGTGCATTTCTTGCCTAGCCCGGTGGCGGGCTACGGCGCTGGCCTGCAAGTTGGTTCCTTCAGCACTATTTCCTCGACGATCTATGCGACCGGCCCGACCAACGTCGAGGGCCTGAGCTACCGGATTGACGGGCTGGCCCAGCATTCGGACGGGTTTCGCCACCTGGAGAACGCCGACTACGAGCTGCGGCCGGTGTTGATGTGGACCTGGAACGATCACGTCACCACCGCGGCGCTCGACTTTCGCCACATCGTACAAACGCCCGATCTCTATGGAATTCCCTACGTTGGGGGCGTTCCGCTGGGCGTGTCACGCGACTTCGTTTATTCGACCCCGTTCGGCCACGGCGATCAGGACATCGAGCGTCTAACACTCACCGATGCCTGGTCGTGGTCGAACGAACTGACCATTAATAATCGATTTTCCTACATTCACCGCGATCTCGACATCCTGCGCAACTCTGGCGGGGCCGTCAGCGGCGAGGAGATGACAAGCCGGCAGCTTCGCGAGCAGACCGACCACGACGACGATCTCATCTATCAGTTCGAGCCGGTATGGAAATTCTACACCTTTTCGATGAAGCACACGCTCGTCACGGGCCTGTCGGCAGAGGAATCGCTGATCCGCGACAATCGCGCGACGGCCGATTTGCCGAACATTGCCAACATCTATGCCCCGGTAATCCCAGAAACCTCGATTGCGGGTCTCAACTTTCTGCGCGATGCGACCCATAGCGGCATGGTCGACGACCTGCAGGCGACGTTCCTCGGCGCCTACCTGATCGATCAGATCGACGTCACAGACAAATTGAAGGTGCGGCTGTCCGCCCGGCAGGACTGGTGGTACGAGCAACTGGCGCCGCAGGCGTTCGTGGCCGGTCGCAATGGCGAGGACGGTTTGCCGCTCGAGCCTGGCATGATCCAGACACGCACCGACACGCCCTTTTCGTGGAGCGCGGGCGCACTGTACAGGATCCTGCCCGGCGTATCGCCCTTCGTCGGCGTATCGAAAAGCTTTCTCACCAACTACAATTCGGAAGCGACCCAGAACGGCCTGGTCGATCCGGAATCGGCGATCCAATATGAAGCCGGCGTGAAGCTGGCCGCATTGGACGATCGCATTACCGTCAGCGGGGCGGCATTCCACATCCAGCGCAACAACGTATTCGCTGAGACCAACGCGGTCGTCAACGGCGTGACTCAGACCACTGTGTTTTTCGATGCCCAGCGCGATGTCGGCATGGATATGGATGTCGTCATCAAACTGACCCGTCAGTGGCGGGTGATGGCAAATTTCATTTCCCAGGAAGCGTACCCAACCACATCGCCAACGCCTGGATGACGTACGATTTCGCCATCGGCAAACTCGACGGCTTTCGCATCGGCGGCGGCATGACGTATAGCGATGTCAGCTACGCCAACGTGCAGAACACGGACCGGGTGCCGGCCTATACAGTATGGAGCGCAGTGCTGTCTTACAATCAGCCGGCGTGGGACGCCGCTATCGGCGTGAAGAACATCTTTGACGCAACGTATTTCCCGACGGCGCTCTCGGCCGGCGGCTACGTCGGTCAGCCGCGGTTCTTCTTCTTTCAGGCCAAATATCACTTATGAAGGTTGGCCCCGTCGTCGAGCGGAGCTGGGTCCAAACGCGAGAACAATGGCGCCCATGCCGTCTCATCGAACGTGTGGTCCGGCTTGATCGCGGCGCGGATGGAGTGCTGCGAAGTTTTCTCTTCACCGGATCAAGAATCCGTGGGCACGACGCTGCGCGTACCTGAACCGTGGTGCGATTCTGGGGAAGGCTGAAATCGTTGGCAAAACTGGAGGAGATGGTCCTTAAGCTCGTCCAGCAGTCGCACGCTTTCGGCTACGGCTTGTGACACGAAGCTATCCCGGTTTTAGCGCCGCTGCTTTCCAGTAGCCCTGGAGCTCGAACTTTCCAGGACTGTCAGTCGGTATGGCGATTTTCCGTTCGCCTGGCTAGTCTGCAATGGAGAGGTCGTGGTGTCGGAAGCGATCAATCAAGTCGATCGGGACGGGGATGTAACTCGCCACGCCGAGCTAATGGCGGTGTCTGAAGCTCAGAGAGTGCTGGGGCGCAACGACCTTTAGTGATTGCGCCATTTATTCGAAGGTCGAGCCGTGCGCGATGTGTTCGTTTCCGATACGCGAGACTCGGATTTCTAAAGTGGTATTCGCCACAAAGTCGCCCCTGATGGGAGGATTCTCGAAATTCGGCATTTTGCAGGATGCTAAAATGTCGGAAAGTTAGCCTGAATTTTTCGGTGATCCACCAGAGATCGTCGGCGGCGTGCATGTCGACGATGCTGAAAAGATCTGGCGCAACGCCAATCCGCTGGTCTGGGCGGTCATCAGATATCGCGGCTGGTTTGGTGGCGATCTAGCCGCGGACTGCGTGCATTGGCACCGCATCACTCGCCCTCGCCGCTTCAACTGGCGCCAGATTGCCCACATGATGATTTCGGGGGCATCGCACAAGCGAGTTTCTCCCGGTGAGGTGCAGTCTTTTAAGTGCCGCTCAAACACGCAAGGGCGAACCAGCGCCGCCGATGTTGGTCTTGGCATTGACTCACGGTGACCCGTTCGGCTTTGCGAAGGTGTCCGCCGCAAGGTCGCCAGTTGGGAGAGAATTGTCTGCCGCGCTTAGTCGTGACATCTTGCTGGACACGCACGAGTTTGCGGATGTAACGCTTCCTTGCCGGTTGAAAGTTGAGGAAAGATGAGCTCATAATTTGATTGAGCGCTGGGCGGGTACTTTCTGAGCGGGCGAATAGGGCGAGCCGGATGCTTGCGAGGCCTGGCGGCTTGCCGGCAGAGCAAGACAACCCTTCGCATCGCAAGCCTCCACTTCGAATCTCGCTGACTCCCCGCCGCGGCATCGGATCAGTTCGAGCCGCCATCGGGCGCGTCCAACGCCTGGCACTGGCAGAGGTGCGGAGGGCAGAGCGCTAACCCGCCAGCGGGTCGTCGCCGCAGTCGGCAGCAGGAGTTCGGCGGCATCGGTTTGGCAGCGCCAGCGCCGTACCGCCAGGCCGATCGTGCCTGAACCTTCTGCGGCAAGCTGAAGACGGCGGGAGGCCGTCATGGAGAGGTGGGCGATCTCTGCGACGACTGCGCCAAGCTCGCCATGCCGCAATCCCTCCTCGAAACAAGCCAGCACCGACTTGTCGTTTCCCGCTTCGACATAGATCACCCGGTCCGGTGCGAGCCCGGCCGAGGCGATTGCCGGAGCGAACAGATCCTGGCGGGTGACACACCACAGCACGCGCCCGCGGGTCCGTGCCGCAATTCCTGCGGCGAAGAGTGCAGCGGCAGCTCCATCGATCGCGCCATTTCCGCCGCCGCCCACTTCGTGCAACGCGCCGAGCGCCAACCCGCCTTTCGGCAGACGCTCATCAATGGCCTTGATTCCGAACGGCAAGACCGCCCGTCGATACCTCGCCCCGCCATCAAGGCATCGAATGCGCTCGCGAAGCGCCTCGACAACGGCAATGGGGACAGGTGTACTCATGTCCGTTGTAAGCTGTTTCGTAGAACCAAGTGTTCATTATTTGTTCTATCCATGCCCGGTGTCAATGGACAGGAGCCGCATCCGGCACATCCGGCCGAACCTCAGAAGCTATTTCGAAACAGCGCCGGCCAAAAAATCAAGCAATCGAGACGGTTCAGACTCGGCCGCATCGGCCGTTCAGACTCGGCCGCATCGGCGCAACCAATTGAGCTTGGAGCATGGCTCGTCCATCACGGCCAGAAGACTTCCTTCCCCGCCAGCCGACCCGCCGTGAATAGCCGCTTTCGCGGCTCGAGATGGAGTTTCGGGCCTCATGGCCAGGCCGGTTCCCGACCCAAGAGCGGCTTGATCTCGCGTGGCTGCGACCCACACCCGCAATCGTGCTCGCGCTCTCTTTTCTGCCGGTCCTCAGGATGGCTCTCACACTGCGCGGCGAATCCAATGGTGTTCCGACGAGACAATGGCGTCACACCGCTCCTTAAGGGCGGCGTTGTACAAGGGTCGCAATGCATCTTGTGGCTTGCCACAACCTGGATAGGGCTTTGATTCGCCTGATACACTTAGTTAAATGTCGGAACAATCCAAGTTTTCCAAGTCATACCATGCGCCTACGCGCTCCAGTAGCGCTTAGTTATGCTATCGGACGAACTGCAGAGACGCGGAAATGCAGAACCGCTTCAAGCAGATCGCAGAGGCGCGATGCCGGGGCGGGCTGGAGGTCACCTTAAATTCAACGGGTTACGACAACTTGTTGATCGCCCTTCACCCCCAGCCTTCGGCTCTCGCGTGCGCAAGGATAGGGTACGACAATTCTGCTCCCAGCCGTACACCCAGCACTCAGCCGTACACCCAGCACTCAAAGGATCTTCGCTGACAGGTGGGCAGATCGGCCCGCTCACCGCAAAGCCTGACGGGCCGCACTTAATACCGTCTGAACAACCCCACCAGCTTGCCC
>JASHRR010000503.1 GCA_030037185.1 Xanthobacteraceae bacterium
CTGGATTCGATCCCTCTACGTGCCGGAGGGTTGCTCTGACTCCCAGATGGAGGAACTCGAGAGGCTCACAGAGCGATGGGTTGCCGACCTCGGAATGGCCGAGAAGTAGTCACTCTCGAGTTTCACATGTAATGTCGGCGAATCCCCGCGTTGCTCCCTTTCCGTTGCTCTGCAAGAAGCGGCTTGAGCAAATCCGAACGGCCTGTGAGAAATACGGAACAATGCATGAAGACGGGATGGTGGGAGGCAGCTTTTGCAAGCCCGCCCAGCCGAACGCCGTTAAGTCTTGATGCGAATCGAGCAGGCAACGGCCTCGTGGAACGCACGATCGCCTCGCAATGGCAGCGTGATCCTCCATTCGGGTGCCTCATAGAACGCGACGAGGATTTATCACAGTTGAATATGACGCTCAGTCGCCCCCAACTGGGCGACTGAAGGAGCCCGTTCGGAGATGTAGGGGCCGCCCGCGCGTCCTCTGCGACCCGAGCTGTCACGCCGCTTAAGTAGAACCCTCGGCCCCTGCTGGGAACGAAGGGGCCGAGGGCCGCGCACGGTCCGCCACAATGGGGATGCCGGCCGTGCGCGCCCTCCACCTAGCACGAAATGGGCCACACCCGGTTCGGCAGAAGCCCTGGTGTGCCCGCCGACCGCGGGCGCGTCGCCCTTTTCGAGGCGCGGAATTCGAGTACGCGAGTTTGTCGAAAAAAGCTCCGACCTTCGCGGGCATGGCGGGGTGCGGTGCGATGGGGTCGGGGCCACGCGCGGCGCCCGCATGCCGTGCAACCGCGTGCCACCGTGCTTAACATTGGGCGGAATTTTTTTGTGTGAGCTACACCTCACACGGCGCGGACCCGGTTACGGTGATCTCTTCGGACATGGGGATTTCCCCACCCGCGTCCGGCTTGCTAGCGCCCCGCCCGGCTCGTAGCCGTTCGTCATGTCGCTCGGCGTTGCGCTCGCTCAGGCACCGGTAACAGGCACGCGGTGACCGACTGGCGCATTCCGCACCAACATCCCGCGCGCGCCGACTGTGGCGTCGCCAATTTCCTAATGCGCCAAGCATGAGGGTTCGCTTGTTGTCAGATTTCGCGCCGATCCCCGCCGGAGAGATATTTCGAACCCATCTGGTGCGCCGAGATCACCACGTGCGTCGTCCGCCGGTGAACCGGTTCTACCTCCCGTCAAACCCGCGCCCCAAGTGCTGTTAACGCTGAGGGGCTCTCAAAGGGGTCACCCGATAAAGGTCCGCCGGCGCGAAATCATCCGTGAGCACATCCGCACCTTTTGAATACATCTCCGTGACGCGTTTGCCGACGAGAGCGGGCAACGGATAGCGGAAACGGTACTCCGTTTGTAGCGCATGGGCGCGCCGTATTAGACTTTCGGCGGTCGGCCTTGGCGCCGATACAGCAACCGCAATCGCTTGTGGTGAGTTCGGTTCGCCCCAAGCCGGATAAATGTCGACAGTCGGGAACACCGCTCGCAAGGTGGCTAGAGTCGAAAGGTAAAGCTTTGTATTGGCGACGACGTTGGATGCCACTGCTCCTCCCGGAGCAAGATGCTCCTTGATGAGCGTGTAAAACTCCCGTGTCAGCATATGGAACGGAACGCCGAGTTCGCGAAACGCATCCAACAGGATGAGATCATAGTTGTCTTTGTGACGGTTGAGATACACGCGGCCGTCGCTTTCGATAAACCGGACCTTGTCAGTCTCCCGCAGTCCGAAATATTTTTTTCCCGCCGCAATGACCCCGGGGTCGAGTTCGACCACATCGATTTGGGTGTCCGGCATGGCGCGCCCCAGATAGGTCGATATGGATCCGGCGCCTAGCCCCATCATCAAAATGCGCTTGGTCTCTTGCGGATAGGCGAGTGCCACCGGCATGATCCGGGTGTACAGCAGCGTCATGGCGTCGGGATCTTTGAGATCGATGATCGACTCGATGTAATCGTAGCGCTTGTACGTGCTGCTCAGCCCAAGGAGCGATCCGCGCTTGTCGATAAAGAGATCATTGTACTCGGTTTCTAGATGCGCGACCTGGCCGTCGCTGTGTTTGAGCATCTGCGCACGCACGTTTTCATCGATTAGGTCGTCCGCGGAGACGCGACTGCTGGCAAGCACAAGGACCGCGAAGGCAACAAGCTCAGCTATCGACCGGACACGGTTTTTTCGCAAGTGCACGCAATTGAGCGCCAACGACCATATTCCGCTGCCTATGCCAATCGCACCAAGCGATAGCGTTATGGCGCGCGTCGCAATCGTCGGAATGAGGAAAAACGTCGTGCCAAGCGCGCCTGCGATGACCACGCTATCGACGGTGCCCGACACGATCCAGGACCGCTCGGTGTTGCGCAACAAAAGTCTGATCGTAAACGGCGAATAGGCACCGAGCAGCACCACCAGCAGCAACTTGATCGCAACCGCTGCGGAAAGGCTGCCGAAACGCACATAGTCCAGGGTGCCAAGAACAAAGCTCAGCATCGCGTCGGCAAAGCTTGGCAGCGCAAGCAGGTAGACGGATGCAACGCCAAGGATCATTCCGCGCACGGCTGCCGACATTGTACGACCGGCGATGAAGCCATCGAGGACATAGTCCGCAGTCAGCGCCACCAGCACCGTCGAGATCAGCGCTGCCCAGGTATAGATGCCACTGCTAAAATAGGAGTGGAGATAGCGCGAGCCGAGCATTTCGAAGCTCATTGCTATCGTGCCGGTAACAAAAACGGCGGCATAAATGACGGCCTGAAACACAGCGGGTGATACCTTCTCACGCATCTTCACCGCGGTTGTCACGCTATCCATATTCACTGAACCTGCGTCAGCGCCCCCGTATCGGTGATATGTCGGCTTTTCATAAAGCCGGAGCGAGGAGGTCGACGGCTTTTTGAGTTGACGAAGCAGCAGGTCACGTTGTTCTGGTCTGTCACATATGAATGGCACCGATCCTCCGGAACTTGACACTCAGGCGCCTGAGCCCGCGCTGTGCGCGACGTTCCAAACCGGCGTGCCAATGAGCGCGGAATGAAACCCGCGCCGCCGGCGCAAAGAACTCCACGTCGCCACGTGATGACGATAGCCGAATGCAGGGCTGTTGAACAGCGCGGCACCCTCCATAGCGGTCCACGACCGTCACGAGCCATGTGCAATGCGACGCCGTCTTGCGGGCCTCTCCGGCGTTGGTGGTAGGTTTACCTCGAGAGGATTTGCATGCCCTGGACAGAACGCGCTCGCAAGCAAGGCGCACAACCCCCTGGTCAGTCAGGATTACTTATCGGCGCCCGCTAGGCAGTTGGCCGGAGTTCGTCTGCGCTGAGCGACTATGTGGGCAGATCAACCTTCCGCATGCCGACAAACCAGATTTTCTAAGACAAGCGGCCTCGGCCTGTCGGTCGTATGGGAACGGGCAGATCACAGTTCACCACAGAAGAACAGCTGTACCCTTCGGTCGTGAGCGCGATGACGAGCGACTAGCGCGCCCTCTCGCGCCCGCCAGAGCCGCTGGCGGTGCCGTTGGTAGCCGAGTGCGGTCTGTCGCCGATTTACGCGCCGAACGCGGTGATCACGCGTTCTCCCCGCTGTCATCATCCTTGACGCGGACCTTGATCGATTCCCCCCCGTCCGGAGGTGTTCCCCGCTGAACTTGACGCTCGTTGCCTCGAGCTCCTACTCAGAGAAGGACGTCAGGATGTCGTCGTCCCGGAAACGCGACAAAGCTGACGCCATTGCCTTCGCCTCGCCGATTCCCACAACGACGCTCCTCTTTCCGTCGCGACGCGCCCAGTCGCGCCATCGGCAGGACCTGGACCTCCATAGAACTCCTCTTTCATCAAGCTTCGTCTATGCGTCACGTGTCCGTCGAGCAAGACGTTATACGAAGCGTCTCGCGAGTCAGCGTTCTTCGCCTTCAAGCTTCCGGCGTTTCGGCAGAACTTAGAGACCGTGCTGCCGAAATCCCTTGGCGGTTTTACGGACATTAATCTAACAGCGAATTTAATCTTGTGAACGCGAATTTAATGAGCCCCAGCTCGTTAGCGGTGTTTAATTTAGAAAACTGACAGGGAGGCAGCAATGCGTCAACCTATGATGACGGTGACGGCTCTAGCGGCGTTTGGAGCTATGGTGGCCACAGCACAAGCCGAGATCCTCCATGGAGGGCCACTGAAGAACGGAAATCAATGCTTCAACTATTCTGCCGGAAATGAGAAGGATGGGCGGTTTGGCACGTGGCGCGCCTGTCCGAAAGAAGCGAGCGTACGGCCGCCCGCAGCACCTCGCCTGCTGCCGTCAGATTTGAGGGGGCCTGATCGGCAACTCCAGGGGCGGGAGGGGACGCGCTAACGGTTCTCCCACGCCAGCGCATGAAACGTTGACCTTCGATGAGGAGCGAGGCATGCGCTGGATTTTTTTGAGTTTGCCGGACGAGAGCCGCCAGAGCATTGACAATCACCCTCAGCATTCGTGGTATCATGCGAGGTTGTTCTTGGGACTTGATCTGAGGCCGTTCAGTCCTCCAGGCAGAGGCGTTTTGTTTAACGGACCACGAGGGTTACGCAGCGTGGGACTTTTCAAAAAAAAGGCGGCGGCCGCGTTGGTTGCGTTGACGGCGGCCGTTGTCGCCGGCTATTGCGGGGCGGACGAGGTGCTCGCCGCTCCTCATGTTTACTACGGCCAGCCGGACCCGTTTCCGCAGGAGCCGCTTCGCTTTTTTCCCTACCGCAGCGCGAAGGGCATACAGACGATCGAGACAGGCGCGGACGATGCCCTCGTCGTCGCCCAGGCCTCGGCACCGCCATCGCCCGGTGTTCCGCCGCCCGATTTTCATATCCCGCAGGGACCTGGTCGCCTTGGTGTGTTGGAACCGCCGAAGCGGTTCCTACATTGGACAGACCACGTGGAGATCGTGCTCTCGCCCGCCGACGTTGCTTGGCGTTGCCAGACGGCCGGCGCCAAGGCTGCTCCGGGCGCACGTATTCACGGCTGTTCTTATACCGTGGCCGGGCGGTGCCTGATCATTCGCGTCGATGATCCTGGCGTTGCGCGACATGAACTCGCGCACTGCAACGGCTGGACTCATCCGGAACGCGGCAGCAACACGCCGCGCCCCTGACCTAGCCGCAAAGGCCAGTCACGGCCGCACGCCCATAAAGCCCGCGTCTGCCGGCCGAATTCGGACTCCGGAGCCGGCCTCCTACAGGTGTTGCCCAAGAAGAGACGAAACATGAGAAGTCGGTAAGCGAGATTGAATGGCTGTGCTCGCGAAGAAACCGCCGTGGCGACAAAGGATAAAAAGCCGCCCGTCGAGGACCGCCCTGCCCTGCCCCCGCTTGGCGGCGATAGCCTGGAGCCTAAGCGATCGTGCCGCACTCACGGTCGCTTGATGGCTGGGGTAAGGTCAATGGCTGATATCGGCCATGATGAGCACGAAAATCGCATTTCGAGCGCCTCCATCGGCACTCTCGCATCGCACGATTATTGCGCGATGGATGCTGAGCAAGTTGCTGCTCGGCGAGGGACGTGGCGAAAGGCCCGTCGCTGTGCAGCGTACTATATGTTACCTGACTTCATCGCTGGGTCACCTTCCGAAGCGCCCGGCAAAAGCCTCCGCGTCTTCCGACTTGGAGGAGCAGAACACCACGGTCATTCATCGCAACATCGACAATGAGTGAGCGGCTATCGCCCAGCTCCGTTGAGTTCGACCGCCGCTTTCCATGGCGGCGGCCGTCAGCTGCCTCTATCGGCCAAGCCCGACGGCCCCC
>JASHRR010000504.1 GCA_030037185.1 Xanthobacteraceae bacterium
AGCAGCGCGAGGAAGGCGATCGGCGCGGCAATCAGCGCCGGCACCGACACAAAAGACCCGGCGCGGATGAAATAGAACGGCGTCATCAGGCCGAGCGTCAAAGTACGGATGCGCCGAATCAGGCCGTGATCTTTGCCGACCGTTCCCGCAAGCAACATGCCCGCGATGTAGGCAGGGAGCACCGCTTCGCTATCTGCCCATGCGGCGATTGCGCCTAGCGCAAACAACAGCAGCAGAAGGTACTTGGTTTCGAATTCGGAAGGGCGCCCGCCATATAGGTTGAACAGAGTAGGCGTCACCCACGGCAATGCTGCAAAGACCGCGACAGCGACGGCGGCGAACACCGCGGTATTGAGCGAGAACGGTGCAAAGATGAAGCCCAGGGCGAGTACCGTGCCGAGATCATTGATGAAGCACGCGGCAAGAACGATTTTGCCGTATTCGGTTTTGTTGAAGCCGTATTCAAGCATCACGCATAAACGACAGCGACCGAGGTGGTGGAAAGCGCGACGCCCGCGAGCCAGCTCTGAGGCACACCCCAGCCGAGAACCCAATAGGCGACCGCGGCGCAGCCGAAAAACGGGGCAAAGAACCCGACAAGCCCGAGACCGGTCGCCTCCTTCCAGTTCCGCCGGAACACGACGGGATCGAGTTCTGCACCGGCAAGGAAGGTGAGCACAATAGCACCAGCGCCGGCAAGGAAGGTGATCCACGGCGTCGTTGTCCCCAGCACGGCGGGCCCGAATAGAGCGCCGAGGATGAGTTGTGCCAGCGTGCCGACGATGATTTCTGTGAGCGCAGTGGATACACGAAACCAGATTGCGCAGGGGGTGGCGACGACCGCCAAACTAAACCAAAGCGCCGCCACGCCCCAGACTTCTGTCATCAAAAAACTCCCACTCGCGCGTGGCGCCCGGTAGGAGTCATCAGCCTCTTCGGCGGTTGCGGGGGACCCCATCCCCTGTCACAGGCTACTTTGATTCGGGAATCAAACGAAGGCAAGGCCGGAAAGTTTCCCACGCCCGGCCGGAACCAAGGTCGCGCATATTCTGCGGGCAACTTTGCGAACAACAGCTCAGCAGCAGGAGGTTGTGCGATCGTCGCATTGCCGCACTCCCTCGCCCCGAGCGCCGACTGCTTTCCACTGCGTCAGGCGACCGGGCTGGAATCTGGCACCACCGAATATCGAAAACCGCTCCTTCAGTCTCACCTGATTGCAAACTGCGTCTTCGCTCGCGGCAAAGGACGGCCAAAGCGCACCCCCCTATCACTTCACTATTAGGACAGCACAAGGCGCAAGGAGCACGAGGCGATCGGCTTGTCTGCCGAGCATTCGATCACGCCGAAGGACCACTCGCGCTGAGCAGGCCGAAATCGCTGCGATTGGAAAAGCGCCCGCGTCGTCATGTTTTTGCTATTCCTCGACGCGATTTAATTCTCCCAGAAATTCCCTGCCTGTCGCTTGGACCTCTGGATCAGCATGTGTCAAAAGCGCGGTTTGCGAGTCAAAGAGCGAGCCCGCGGTCCAACCCGCAGTAAAGCTCTAAGAATCTCCGATATTCCTCGCCCTTGCGATGTCGAATCCACAGGTGAAAGACCGTCAGCGAGAACCTGCATTGTGGCCACGAGGTACATCGCGTGCTCGGCGTTGACATAAAAGCCGCAGCCCTTTGCCGACGTCTGCGCCATCTTGATAGCGATAAATACCGGATAGGCCAGATAAGTATTGGGACTCGCACGTCGGGGCCAATGCGTCCTCAATCGGCATCACACCCAATGCGACCGCGGAGAGCCCCAAGCTGCAGGAATGTGCCTTCACGCGATGGTGGACTACTGGGACCGCATCCATTGAAGCACCCCGATGTTCAAGCCGTTTGCGTGCTCTCCAGCTATTCGCGCCCGACACCATCAGGAGTTGACGTCGCCCTGTTCAGGCGCCGAAGCCGCAGCTGGCCGGGTACACATGACGGCGATAGCGAATGGTTGGTGCGCGAAGCGCTTTGAGGCGCGGCAACACCGTTCGTTAGCAATAAACGCAAGCTTGTCGCAGGGGACATCTGCGTGGGTGGCTAAACTGACCCAACCCTTACTGGCAAAGTTGGCTGAGAGGCGCGGGTGGGCCGGACAAGCCCGCCGACGGCTGCGAACAATTGCTACCGGCGCGGCACGCGCTTCTAGCGCGCCGCAATGTAGGCGTCCCGCAGCACATTCGATTCGACTTCCAATTCTTCCAGCCGATGCTTGACGACGTCGCCGATGCTGACAATGCCGACGAGTTTGCGGTCGGCGAACACGGGCAGATGCCGCACGCGGTGATTCGTCATCAGGGTCATCGCGTGCTTCAAGGTATCGCCGGGGGCAACCGTGACTATGGCGTGGGGGGCAACGTCGCGCACCGTCATGGCGAGCGCTTGCTCTGCATGCACGGAGATGGCGCGGACGATGTCGCGTTCGGAGATGAGACCGGCGATCGCGTCACCGCTGGTCATGACCAGCGCGGCGATGCCGCGCGCTCGCATTCGATCGGCCGCAGTTTTAACCGTCTCGGTCGCGCGGATCGTGACCACCCCGCCACCATTGCGATCCAGGATACTCTGAATGCTCATGACCTCGCTCCTGTTAGCACTCCCGCCGAAGTGTATGTCGGCACTCCGGTTTGTTGTCTGCCTGCCTGTGAAGCATCGCTGGTTCGATACACGAGCTTCTTGTCAAAATCCCGCGTCGTCAAGCCTGGCACCGCTGGATTTTCTTCAAATCCAATTGGGCGAATGTTAAGGCCTGGCTCGTTCGCGACGTGTCATGGCTGAGGCCGGCCGCAACCAGTTGCGGCTCCTGCTCATAAGTGACGTCGCGCATCTCCTTCGGGTATGCGTTCGTCGGCAGCGCGGGTTGTTTCCCGGTGGACGGACCCGCCATCGCAGCGGTCATCATCGCACCTCGCGCGACGATCGCGGCCACTGCGGCCGTGAAAAATATGTTTCGCAACATGAGAGGTCCTCGTTTCAACACCGCCCTCGCCCGTTGATCCAACCCTCAGCTGCCGTACTGAAGATAAATTCGCAGCCGCCTGGCGTTACTAAATTGGCGTTCAGAAGATTAAATTCGCTGTTAATATCCGCAAGAAAACAGCCAAACGGTTCAGCGCACTATGCTCGGTGGTGCGGGGGCCGATTTGCGACCGCTCCTTTCAGCAGGAGTTCATGTGCGCCGCGTTCACGGTCCTCGGGTGAGACATTGGTGGCGGACACTCCGTAACTGGACGCATCTCTTTGCTGATCGCTTACCGCA
>JASHRR010000052.1 GCA_030037185.1 Xanthobacteraceae bacterium
CCCACACGTCGAGACTCGTTTTGCAGGAATCACCCACCGGGCCGATCGCCGGCCCCGCCCGGTAGGCTCAAAAGCCGGCCCACCTCGCCTGAAATAAGCGGGAAAAACTCTATCGTTTGAGAAAACGGGTTGGTCCAAGCCATTGCGGCCGCCACTTGAACCTTTTCCAGAAGCATTTGTTGGCCCAACGGGCATCGAAAGGTGTAGCAGAATAACAAAAGCGGGCGGGGTCAAGTGTTGGCTAGAAGGTCTGGCCCAAATCGTGAGCATCGTGGGATTTGTCGTCTGGACGGCTTGGCCCCCGAAGATCTGATTGGCGAGATCGCCGAGGAAGCGTGGGGCTGGCACGCTCGCGTTTTGATACCGGCGTTCGCCATGCCATCCAACAGATTGAGACGCTTGCTCCGAGCGCGAACGAGTCTACCTAGGGTCGGCGATTTCGAACGGACGGAGGACAACAATGAACGAAAAAAAAGAAGCGATTTCAGGGACTGTCACCGGCAACGATCAGCATGTCGGGTTTCGAGCTATGATCATGAAGCAGGCCATCGAATACAACCTCGCCGGCTTTACAAAGAACCTGCCCAATGACGCGGTGAGCTTCACCCTTCAGGGCAATGCGAAACGATTGACCAAGGCTGTATCGGCCATTCAGGAGGGAACGAAGAAGTCGTCGGACATCAAGGTCAGCACAACTCCGGCGACCGTCGATCCGGCCCTGAACGTTTTCACGATCTATGCCTGGACGTCGACGACCCGAAGCATCACCAACCCGTACAATCTTGTCTTCCATCTGCGGCTCGACGACGGAAAGCTCGCGCCGGCGGACGTCAAGACCGTATGGCACGGCATTCTGCGATCTACTCTGAAAGGCGACGATCTGAAGAAACTGGGCCCTGACGATTAAGCAGCATCGTCTGGTTATGAAGCTCGATCATGGCGCCGGGCCTGTGATCTCTCGGCGCTCGGCACACTACAGGCTAGAGATCGATGTCTCTTAACCTCTGCCGACTTGCGCGATGCATAAAGCGGGGCGACTAGCTGGGGTACTTCGGACGTGCCGCTTATGTTGTCGGCAAAGCCGTTGGTGATCCGAAGCGGCAGGTTCCCGCAGAGCTATGCCGGCAGGGTCTCCAGCAGGATGCCATAGCCTTTGATGGGCTGACGGACATGCAACCGGCGCTGAATTTCCCAGATGCGGGCTGCAGTCGGTTGTACGACGGGAACGCCAAGATCCTGTTCAAGCACCGCAACGATATCGAGCGCATCCAACGGAGAGCCCAGAATGTAGATGGCATCCGCGCCGGTATGCTGGAGAAACCTTTTTTTGATGAAAGAGTACAGGGCTTCTGCGGAAACATCGGCGATCGAACGGAATGGAACGTCCAGGCCTTCCATCGCGACCACGCCGATGCCGCAATCCTCGAAATATTTCGTGTAACTCTTGTTGAGGTCGGCCCCGAATGGCGTAACGCCGAAAATCTTCTTGATCTTCATCGCCCTCAGAACGTTGACCTGGTTTTGCGACGAGGTGAACATGTCGGTCTTGTATTTTTGGGTCCAGCTATTGACAAGCGTCGCCTCTCCGTCAGGGCCCAGCAACATGAAGGGCGGAGCGCCTTCGATACTGATCGTATCGCAGCGCAGCGAGGCGAGATAGGTTACGCTCTTCTCGTAGTTGGCGTAGGTACTTTGCATTTCTTCCCGGGTGCCTTCACTGAAATTCAGGTAGACAGGCACTACCCCGATCCCGCGGGGTAGCAATCGGATCATGTCCACAAGCGAGGAGTTATCCACCGTTGGCTTCACACAACCAACAAGACCGCGCCAGTTCGAGGCGGCATTGGCCGGTCCAGCGAGCAAATTGAGCGCTGGCGCGGCGGCGCATAAACCAGCGTATGCGGCGCTGCGCATGAAAGAACGTCGTCCTAAAATTTCGAAAGCAGACTGCAAGGCAAGCTGTCCCATGTGATCCTCCGTCTCCACGAGATTTCTCATTCGTCGGGTGCGGGTGCCAACCTGCTCCAGACGGTGAGCACAGCAGGGGCTAATGCCCAGGATGTGCAACGACCTGCCCTGACCCAAGGCGAACGATTCCAAGGGTGAGATGTTGGTTCACGAGATGCCCCTTCGACATGGTTTAGGCACAGATGCGCAATGCCAGCAGCCCGTCGAACACCACGGACGCTGCATCTCCCTTACACCACCTACCACCATATCACGCGTGGATGCGTCCGGAAGTGGCCCAAGGCTGCCACCGCCGCCCATCCGCCGACACGGTAGGTATCCAGGGATAAGCTGCCGTCGAAGGGATGCTCGTGATCGCCTGAGGGCATAGTAAGCCAGCCCCTTTGCTTATCGGATATGTAGGCGGCAGAGTTGCAGGCCGAGGCCGAACACCACGCCAAGTTCGTTGCTAGCGGCACCGCGTAGGCCTATCTTCTCCGGGCAATGAACATCAAGCCTCTCCCGGTCGGGTTCGTCGTCCCCGCCCAGCCGGTTAAAGCTTCAAAGCCGCCCTCCGGTGCCGATTGGGTTCACGAAATCAAGCATGACGGCTACCGAATTATCGTTCGGCGGGACGGTCCCACTGTGCGGCTTTACAGCCGCAATGCCAATGATTGGTCGGTGCGACTGTCCGCCATTGCCGCTGCTGCGGCGCGTATCGAGGCCAAGAGCTTCACGATCGACGGCGAGGCGGTTGTGCTCGGGCCCGACGGCTTGTCACGGTTCGAGGAGCCGTCCCGTCGGGAGGGCGCTCGAACCGCAATCCTCTACGCATTCGACCTCATCGAGCATGACGACGAGGATATGCGCAACCTCCCGTTCCTCGACCGCCCGCGCTGGCGCGGCCATTGCGCAACACCAAGGCAGGCATCCTGTTCAATGAACACATTGCCGGGGACGGCCCCTGTGGTGTTCGCGCACGCCTGCCGGCTTGGCGCCGAGGGCATCGTGTCGAAGAAGATATGGGACCTATCGATCCGGCCCCTGCCGCGTCTGGATCAAGGTCCGCAATCCGGCCAGCATCGCCGTGCAGCGGGACAGCAGCGAGATTTGGAATCGATGCGCCTCAGGCAGCGTGCCGATGTAGACCGCCCGGCGCGTTGTCGATGATCTCGATACCCTCGTTCGCGCCGTCGGCCTCAAGGCCGCATGACAAAGTCGCAAAACGAGAACAAAATCCCCATTACACGAACTATAACGGTCTAACTGGGATCGTAGCCCCAGATAGGCACGCCATGATGACTGGTAGCGGCCAGGACGCGGCAGCCCATGCAGGCAGCGGCGTCCAGCATGGTGCGGCGGGCGCGGTTCTCATCTTCCGGCGGAAAGGCGACCCGGATCTGGTGACCGTATGCGTTCTCGTAAGTCAGCTGCCAGCCGAGCGCGGTGGCGAGGAAGTGGTCTTGGCGGCTCTGGGCGTGCTGGTAGCAACCCCGGTCGGCGGTGGGAGCTACCGCCTCACGGAGGATGCGGAGTCGTTCGGAATAGGGCAGTTCATCCTCGGAAAGCTTCAGGTACACGTGGCTGAGTTCCTGATCTGGGTCGAACCAGGGCTGCGCTTCATCGCAGTCGCCGAGCACTGTGTTGCCGATCTGCCCGGTCAGCCAACCGTGGAGAAAGCCCACCGCGCCGACGGCGTGGGCGTCGTAGTCCCAGGCGCGCGGGTTCCAGGTAACTGTGGTCCATGTGTGTGGGTGGCCTTCAGAAAGCCAGCAGATCCAGTCCCCGTTGTGCCCGCCCACGGCAGCAGGCCGCCGGGCTCCAGGTAGAAAGCGTAGGGGCTGGTGTCGGGATGCTGCTCGCGGAAGAGCTGATCTTCTTCCTGCAGTCGCCGTGCCTCGTCGATCAGCATCGCATGCGGGCCGAAAGGGTTAATACCGTTTCCAAATCAGAGTGACTTTGTGATGTAGGGGAACGACGTGATGGATTTGACGAGTGCCGGATTGCGTTCGATGTAGAGTGCGGCGTCCTCAAGCTTTGCATAGACCTCATCCATGGATTTGAGGGCGTAGTTCTTGAATATTTTTTCCCGAATTTCGTCCCAGAGATTTTCCTGAGG
>JASHRR010000505.1 GCA_030037185.1 Xanthobacteraceae bacterium
ACCGTTGCCGGTCAAACTGTCGCGACGGGCTGAAAGCATTTTAGGCGGAACCATACGTTTTTTTGATGAATATCGACCCGTTAACCGGAGTCATTGTGGTATCCGTGGCGGTGGTGATAGTGACGCTTCTCTGCTACTCGCCTCCACCGACGGATATTCAGAACATCGGACCCGGCGGCGACGCGCCGTGAGGCGCCAACCGACAATCGTGAGTGCCGATGCCTCGCCCCTCGGTATAGTGCGTCCGTAACCCGGGGAGCATTGGGGTCGGCAGCATGTAGCGTTGGTACCGGGGCGGCCCTGCGGACCGTCGAGGCTGCGCGACGCGGCCGTTGCCAACACAGCGAGCTCGGGCGGGCCGCATTGGCGAGGATGAAGCCCACTTTGAGGCGCAATTCGCTTGCGCTCGCAGCGACCATAGTCGCACCAGAGACGACGGTGATTTAGCCAGGACGGATTCGAATGAGGGTGATGCGGCTATGCCTGAGAGTTAACCAAGCGCTTTTTTGTGCGACATCGAGACAGCATCTCGTTGGGGAGATGGCCTCACCATCTTGGCGCACGCTTGCCAGTTCGGTGCCGAGGGCGTTTTTCAAACAAGATCGAGCGCGAGCGCAGCGCGAAGTGGATTAGTGTCTGCAACCCGTTCGGCAGATTACAGTCAAAACCGAATTTGGAGTCGAATTCCCGACGGACAATCCTTTAAAACGAGATCACGATTGGCGTCGATGCGGCCTTCTCTTCGGAGTGATGATGAATGGGGGCCTTACAGTCGCGCTCACTGCAAAATTCTCGCCCTGAGCCGGAATGGCGACAAGCGCTCCAGTTGCTCGCGTGCAGTCCGCGCGGCGCCACCGAGGAAGTGCTGGTGCTCGGTCACGGCGTCTCTCATCAGACGCTGGCAATGCTTGCGCTCGCCGGGCTGGCAACGGTCGTGACCGAGACCCTCAGAGGGGACGGCGGGACGTTCACAATTGAGCGTCTGCGTATCACCGATGCCGGTCGGCGTGCAATCGGAGATTGATGCGAGCACGGCCATCCATCGTCCCGCCTGCCCGGAGGGAACGGCCTGTTGCGGCTCCCGTCAGTTGTTTAGCCGTTTAGCCGCCGTTGCTGAGCACAGCCTTTACGCGGCCCCGTCCCTCCGCCGCCAGGTCCTGAGGGCCGGGGTTCTGATGTTGATCGGGTTTGAGGTTTGACCTACCGGCACATTACGCGGGCGCATGATGTCGTCCGAGGACGATGGGCGCCCTCGTGTACGGCAACTAGCCGCTTTTGGGCCTGACGATAATTGCAGAAATGCCGAACCGCGAGCTTGCTGTAATGCTGTGATATCTGCGAATAGTGGTTTTGCATTTTGGCTGAGGCGCAGGTATCCGCGACGTTTCGAAACTCCTCAGCCAACTCGCGGTAACGTTCCGCTCGATACAATGCATCCAACATGGCGCACCTCCGTTGTTGAGGGCGTCCCCCAGGCGCGCATAATGGCCTAGCTATGGGGCACTACCAAGGCGAAAAGCGATCAGTGGAACCTGACTGAAAGTCAAATAATTGCAAAGTGTTAGGCTCATAAATGAGGGGCCATTCGCGAGAAATGTGATTTCCCCTCAATCAGGGGGGGCATGACGGCGCATCGAACGCGCCGATGTGGCCCCACCGCGTCAACGTCCTTTACCTATCTTGGTCCGGTCGCTGTGGAGGGGCGTGCTCATGCCGACGATCGACATAATCGGCGAGCCTCATGTATTTGCTGGCAAGGCTGAGCAAGGTGAGACGCTCCCCCGGATCCCGGGCTCTGTGCACGGCACGCAGGCAATGCAGCGCTTTTATTCGGTAGGTTTCTCGATCCAGCACTGGCCCCCCCTCCCGGCAGGAACGGATCGCAATAAACGAATGACCGGCGCAAATTCATGGAGACACAATGCTAAGGTTTGGGTGGTGTTGGGGCCTCGGGAACAAGCCAGCGGCCGGCGACGGCGACTCAAAGAAGAATCCCCGATCCACCGAGCGTAAAGGTCATGACTCTGCCCGTCGGGCAAGGCATTTTCCAGGCTGGACGTTTAAACGGATGAGTATGATATCATTGGACATAAGGATTAATTGCCGGTTGCGTGGCCCCTATTCTGAGTGGCGCTTATTCTGAGTGGCGCTTATTCTGAGCTTGACCTTGCTGGCCGGTCTCCACGGGGTCACCCTCCTTGCAAAACCGTGCCTTGCGCGGCTCGCTGCTCGCGAAGGCATGGAATTGCTATTGGCTCAGTTTGTGCTGCGTCTGGTAGTTGAATCTATTTCCAAACTCGCGTTTTCGGGCTATCAGCCGTGGTGCTGACGTCTCGCGCGCATTGATCGGCGCACGCTTCGAGAATGAACGCGGGAAGCAGAGGAAGCTAAAGATATCGAGTGCGGACAAAACACCAGCAAGAATGCGCGCACCACGTGATTGCAAGAACGTGGAAGTGAATGGAAGCGATGCGATGCCTGGACGCCGTTATGTGCCTGGCGGTTGAATTGAGTAGCTCGCATCGCTTAAAGATATCGTGATTAACCTCCTTGCTGCAAACTCCCCTGCCTTGGTGCACTCCGAGGCCGATGCACGAAAATTCAACAAGCTCAGTACCTTGGTTCTATTAGTTGAGGTGCGTGATTTGCCGCGCGGTAGAGCGCTCCGGGTACCCGTGCGCGGGCACTTCCCGATTGCGATGCGATGGACCGCGCTGCGGCACCGTCCGGTTCACCCGCCTGGCTCAGCCACAAACCAAATCGGCGGCGGTATCGCAGGGAGGCGGCCTGATCCGGCCGTAGCGGCCTCTTTGTCGAAGAGACGGATCAGAATTTCCTCTATCCAGATGACGTTAAGGCATCGCACCGCATGCTCATTCGTTGGGGACGCCGCTTATGGCTTGCGCCAATCGATGTTCCTGCCTCTGAGCCTCGTGCCGACGCTCTTCAAGATATTCGATAATGGCGGCTCGCAATTTATATCTATGTTTCGGCGCGTTGCCAGATAGCTGCAGGCGCTTGGCGTGCTCGAGAAGCACTTCAAGGACCGCAGCAGGCTGCACGTCGAGCATGTCCAGCGCAGTCCTGATGCTTTCACCGCAGAGGATTGCCACCCGCGCTTCGCGGTTCTCAATAACTTGGTCGATGTCGCGCTTTATCGTTTCAGTACTTGTCATTCTCTCTCAATGCAGCGCCTCTGGCTCTGGTTCCTATCACGGTAGTGTTCAGCCGCGAGGGCTGGACGCGGCCAGATCGACGGATCGAAGTTGGAAGCCCTAACCGCACTGTGCCGCGTCGTTC
Source organism: Xanthobacteraceae bacterium (assembly GCA_030037185.1). The sequence goes on from JASHRR010000505.1 coordinate 3,301, forward strand.
TGATGCGGTGCCTTTGCGAAGCGACAATCCCGGGATGTGGCTAGGCCGCGTCTTACTCGCAGTGAACTTGCACAAATCGATGAGAAGATCGCGGACGCTGCCGATCGCCTCGACCGATACGGCAAGTTCGTCATCGCTTTCTTCAAGACGATTGGCTCGAAGAGGTTCGATCGCTCTCAGTCGTCGCAGGCTCAGGACTTCAATCGAACCGATGTGCCTGTGCATGTTTAAGGCGGCGCAACGTGGTGACTTATCCCCCTGTTAGCGGCTGCTTGGATCCGAGTATGGATGGCGGAAGGCTGATGGTGGAGACGACGGAGGCCGTTGGGGGCCTCCGGTTTTTTGTGGAATCTTTTTTTGAATGTCAGAAGTCCGGATCGTCTGGCTCTTTTTCTGAGCAATTGACGAGGTGTGGTTTGAGCTGGTCGCGGAATTCGTCGATCAACTGGATGTTATAGCATTGCCAGATTGCGTCTCGCAGATCATCGATCAATTCGAAGACGGCGAAGGCCTGCTCGGGTGTCCAGTAGGTCGGAATTTGGAACGAGACGGTGAGGGGCAAGCCTGTTTCGGATTTGGTCATGACTTTGTCCTGCGGCGTTTGCGGGCGCGCTGCTCGGATCGTTCGTTGGCTTCCTTGAGGCGGTAGGATTCCCCATCGATGGCGAGGATCTCGGCGTTGTGGACGAGGCGGTCGACCAGGGAGACGACGCAGGCGGCGTTTGGGAAGACCTCGCGCCATTCGGCGAATGGCCGATTGGTGGTAATCACCGTGCTCTTGTTTTCGTAGCGTCGGCTGACGAGCTGGAACAGCAGGTCGGCATGGCGGTTCGAGTAGGAGAGGTAGCCGACCTCATCGATGAGGAGGAGATCGGATCGTGCGTAGTGGCGCAGGCGGCTTCGTAACGCGGAGTCGCTGTCGAGAGCGGCGAGATCGCCGAGCAGTTGGCCGGCGCTCGTGAACAGCACGGTATGGCCGTGGATCAGCGCCTGATAGGCGATGTTTTTCGCAAGTGTCGTTTTGCCGATTCCGTTTGGCCCGACCAGAACAATGTTGGTGGCCTCGCTAAGGAAGTCGAGCGTCATCAAGGCTTCGAAGGCGGCGCGATCGCAGCGTTTGGGCCACGACCAATCGAAGTCGCAGGCTTGCTTGAAGCGTCCGATATGAGCGTCTTTGAGCCGGCGTTCGAGGCTGCGTCGGCCGCGCTCCTGCTCCTCCCAGTCGATGAGGTGTTCGACCCATTCGGCGGCGCCGGCGTCGGTCCAGTGCGCCAGGAGGCCATGCAGATGGAGGGCCTTGGCGCGCGCGTGCAGAGCTTCGAGGTTACTCATCGGTCTCATCCTTGTTGATCTGGTCGTTGTTAGTCTGGTCCTTGAGCTGGTCATAGGTTTCGAGGCGGTGCGGCTTCACGGCAGCGTCACGGGTCTTGATATGATCCGGCAGTTCGACGGCGACGGGCGGCGCCTCGTTTCGCTGCCCCCGGCGGCGTTCGAGAGCCAGGCGTACGGCGTTGGGGTGCGGCACGCCGCGCTCGAGCGCTTCCGTGATGGCGGCGTCGAGTTCGTCAGAACCATAGCGATCGAGCAGGCGCAGCAACTCGGTGGTGATGGCGCCGATATTGTCACCGCGTGTGGCCGCGCCCTGTAGCAGGGCATGGGTTGCCGGCGCCGCTGTCGCGAGGCGGTCGACGCCGCGATGACGGCGCGCGGCGCGCTTGTCGTTTACGAGAGCCTGCAGATGGGCAGGGTCTTCGATCTGAGCGCCTTTGTCGTAGCTGCGGCGATGATAGGCGAGGACCTCGGTGCCGTCGACGATGCGCACGGTGTCGGGATCGGCAAGGACGGTGAGCAGGCGCTGCACCTTGGTGTGAGGCACTGAGTAGTCGTTCAGGTCGAATCTGACATAGGGCGTCTTTCCAACCTTGACAGCGACACGCTCGGTCAGCGGAAAGGGGTTGTCCGGCAACGGCAATAGCTTGGACGCTTCCTCGGCGAAGGCTTCGCGAACCGTCACTTCCTTTTTTTCGGGACACGGCCGATCGGCCGCGATGCCGTTACACCAGTCCTCGGCCTGGCGATTGAGATCATCAAGATCGCGGAATTGGCGCGCGGCGAAGAAGCTGTCGCGCACATAACGGATGGCACGCTCGACGCGCCCCTTCTCGTTGCCGCGCGCCACCGCGACCGGACGAGGCTCGAAGTGATAATGCGCGGCGAACGCGAGCATCGTGGGATGGAAGCGGATCGCGTCGCCCTGACGCTCTAGCACGGCGCTGCGAAGATTATCATACAGCACGACGCGGCCACATCCGTTCCATGCGGAGAATGCCGCAACATGGCCGCGCAGAAAGTTCTCCATCCGCGCGTCGAGGAAAAAGCGCAGGAAGATCTGGCGCGAATAGCTCAGCACCATGACGAAGGCCATCAAGGGGCGGCGGGCACGGCCGATGGTAAGATGGCTGAAGTGTCCCCAATCGCATTGAATCATTTCGGCCGGCAGGGTACGCAAGCGCAGATAAGCCTCGGCGGGCGGACGCGGACGAAGACACGCGATAACATGCCGGAAGTGATCCGGACTGCCCTTGTAGCCGCGTTCACACACCATGGCGAAGAGGCGGCTGGCGGTGAGATTCGGATACTTCTGCAGGGTCTCGAAGATCAACGGCAGGTACGGATCGACCTTCGAGCGGCGTTGCGGCGGATCGGTTCTGGGCAGACCGGCTTGGGCCAGCACCCGGGTGACAGTGTCATAGTGTACGTGCAGCTGGCGTGCGATGGTGCCCCGGCGCCATTTCTCGACGTGATGAAGGCGCAGTATCTGCGCCTCGACTTCAGGCGGGATGGTCATGGTGCTCTCCTCGTGTCTGATCGCCGGCTCTACCGGCGCAGGAACGCGATGCGGACACGGGGTGGGCAGCAACAGCCGCACCAGTGGCAGCGCCACAACCCGCGGCCGTGACCTCGGGATCGCGTGGCATTGCTACACGGTGACGCCGTAGCCGGTTGGCTCGCACACGCCGCCGCGTCCGCCGCCACAACATCATCCGCCGACCGTGACGGGGAACCCTGATGCGTCACGTTCTTTTGCCGGGCGCGCCAGCGACGCGCCCGTACCGCGTGGGCCAGCCGACCACGACGGCTCGTCTGGTAGCGCTGACCGGCCGCGCGCCGGGCGTGATATCGCGCCACCTGTGCACAGCCTCCGGCGCAATAGATCTGGCCGCGGTCGCAGCAACTGCAGATCAGCACCTGAGCACGGCAACGCGCACACACGAACAGCCGGGCCGACGCTTCCGCCGGCGCAGGACCGCCCGCACATAGACGGCATCGACAATGATTGGAATAATGCCCCGGCATGCGTGCTCGGCACGGTGTGGGGCACGGCGTCGATCCGGAACTTGGCGGTTTAGGTCGGCGCCGTGCCTGCCAATCCGGCAGGTTGTCACCGCGCCAGTCTGCATCCGATGCACGCCCTCATACCGCAGGGCCGCGCGCACGCCTGTGGATATGTGGACAACGCAAGAGCGTTGCCCACATACCCACAGGCGCAACAATCAACAACAAGCATCAGTTTGATTGCTTCAGAAAGCCTGGGCTCATACCCAGCTCGTTATCTCCAGGCGAACTTCCGGCCGCGCAGCCATGACGCGTCACCAGTGTCCTCCGCCGTCTTGGCCCGGATTGGGACAGCCATCGACACGGATCGCTTGGTGGTCCCGTCGCCGAGGTCGATATCGACGACGCGGACGGATTTGAGCGCCGTCAAGGCTTCGGTGGCGGAGAGATCAAGGCGGGCGGCCTTGAGCTTCTTTTCGATGGCGCGGTGGATCAGCAAAGCGAGCGCGGCGACGTAGATGTGCGCCTCGACGCGGTTGTCGGTCTGGTGATAGATCGGCCGCATGTTGAGAACATCCTTGATGTCAGCAAAGGCGCGCTCGACTTCCGATAGCTGCTTGTAGAGCCGCACGGCATCGACCGCGGAGAGGTTTTG
>JASHRR010000506.1 GCA_030037185.1 Xanthobacteraceae bacterium
GCAGCCCGCAAGGGAAACGGTGGTGCTTCGGTATTGGGCGACAACACCTTTCGCTACGACATGGCAGGCCGCGCAAATTGTCTGCGCGATCTCGCTGCCATGCCCGACGTCGTCGGTATCTTGAGCGAGACTCGGGGTGGGAACAAGAAGTGGCGCCGCGAGCGCGACAAGGACGAAGTGCGCCGCAGTACCGAGAGCCGGCCAAGGAAGCTACTCGAGATAGCTAAGATACGCCGCGACGGCCGCAATTTGTGGCCGGGTTAAACCATGCGCGATCGGTTCCATGATAGCCGATGTGTCCGGCCTTGCCGGGTCCTGACCGCGTTCCTTGCTCCAGTTCACCAGTTTGTTCAGGATGTAGTCATGGAGCTGACCTGCAAGACGCGGAAATGCGCCCTGACCTTTAGCGTCTTCGCCGTGACAGGACGCGCATGCAGGGATATCGGTGCCGGCAATGCCTTGCTGGTAGATTCTCTTGCCGGTGGCCGCGAGTTCTCTTGGAGAACCGCCCAACGGCTTTGGATCGAGGTTTTTAAAATACGCGGCCAAGTCCGTTACCATCGAAGGGCTCAACACATGTGCGACGTTGAACATGACAGGGTTCGTTCGCCTCCGCTCAATGAAGGCTCTCAGCTGATTCTCAACGTATTCGGGTTGCTGTCCCGCCAGTCGCGGCATCGGATATGCTCCACGAAAACCTTGTCCCGACAGCCCGTGACAGGTTTTGCAATATTGGACCTTGGCGTCAAAGTCCTTACTCGGCACGACGTCGTGCTCGACCGCTCTACCGGGGCTTACGAAAGCGATTGCAAGAACCGCAGGCAACGCCAATTTCAAGCCGATGATTTTCATGATCCGGGCTCCATAAAACTCTTGTACTACGCGAGACCGACCCGCGCTTTGAGTCAGATCAGGATAAGCTTGGAACGCAGCCAGCGCCCTTCGATCACGGCCGACCAGATGGTGTCTCGCACTCCTTTTTGATGGTGTCTCGCACTCCTTCTTGCGTCAATACCCGACACTCCCGTGAAGCGCCCTACGCGTCACCCTTGGACTGACCGGTTTTTGATCGTAATCAAAGATGTTGTCGAAATACTACACCTCGGCGAAATCCGAATAGCCACGAACTTTAACGCTGAATCGGATCTACGACTTTGGATTATTATAGGTGAGCGCTATCAGTGTCTTGGGAGGGGGGACCTGTGTGCTCGCACCATCACGCGAGAATCGAACGGCGTAGTCTAGGAAGTCGTGCGGGTTTCTGCCTTCGCCGCGAGCATTGTCGACTCCTCGCCGCGCTCGTTGTCGTTCTGGCGGGCTTGTTGACCACGAGCTTCGCGCCCCCAGCGCAAGCCCTGCCGAGTTTTGCGCGCCAGACCGGGCAGCCCTGCGGCACCTGCCACACCGATTTCCCGGCTCTAACGCCCTACGGTCGCCGTTTCAAGCTTCTCGGATATACCACGGGCGGCGGTCAGTTTCGCACGACGCCGTTCCCGACCTTTCGAGGTGGAACCGATTCGCAGTCGCAAGATGACAAGATGCGCGCCTATGCGAAGGCGCTCGATGGCGGGACGGACGGAAACGACGACAAGGATTACGTACCGCCGATTTCGATGATGGCCATCGTCGGCTTCACCCACACGCAGGCGCCGCTGCCGCCGCCGACGTCGCCGTACGCGCAGAACGACAACACGGTGCTGTCGCCGGTCAGCGGGTTCTGGGGCGGGGCCATCACCGATCATATCGGGGCCTTTGCCCAGGTTACGTATAACGCCGTTCCGCCGGGGGGATTTGCTGATCCGTTCGGACATACCTGGACATGGGACAATACCGATGTTCGCTATGCCAGCACCGCGCACGTTGGTCCCTTTGACTTTATCTACGGCATCACGGCCAACAACAATCCGACCGTGCAGGACGTGTGGAATACGACGCCGGCCTGGGCCTTCCCGTACGCGGCATCGACGATTGCATCGACGCCGTCCACGGCCACTCTGATTGAGGGCGCTCTTGCGGCCCATGTCGGCGGCGTCGGGGCCTATACGTTCATCAACGATATGCTTTACCTGGAAGTGACCGGGTATCGGACGCTCGGTTTCCGGGCTCAGAATGCAGTTGGAACGGACCCCTTCGACGCGCCAGGACTGATCGACGGCGTTTCGCCCTATTGGCGAGCCGCCATCGAGCCGCAATGGGGACCGCATTCGCTGATGGTCGGCACCTTCGGCATGTATTCGGCGATCAATCCGTGGATCGACCCGACTTTCGCCACGGGAACGATGGGGACGTTTGCGCAGTCGGACAAATACACGGACGTAGGCTTTGATACGCAATATCAGTATCAGGGCAGCAACTGGTGGCTCACCCTGCGCGGAAGCTACATTCACGAAAATCAGAAACTCGACGCGACGTTTGCCAACGGCGGGTCCGCCAATCCGTCGGATTTCCTCAATTCGCTCCACCTGCAGGCCTCCCTCGCCTATGGCGCCGATAACCGGTTCGTGCTGACGGGTCAGTATTTCGACATATCGGGTTCATCCGATCCGATCCTGTATGCGGGCCTCGCCAGCGGCTTCAGTCCCGACAGCAACGGCTTCATCGGTGAACTCGCCTACATCCCGTTCGGCGCCAGCCAGGCGCCAGGCTGGCCGTGGCTCAATGCCCGCATCGGTCTTCAGTACACTTATTACAACAAGTTCGACGGCACGACGGTCGGTGCCCGCCAGAATAACACCCTGTTTCTTCATGCCTGGTTTGCGATGTAGCCGGCATGCGAACGAAGGATAAGACGATGAGAAAGTCACTCTTTACTGCTCTGATGATTTCAATGTCGAGCCTGACGGGCTCCGCGCTCGCCGCCGACCTCGGCGCGAAGACGCCGGCGAGCGGGCCGGTACCCGCCTTCTCCTGGAGCAGCTGCTATTTCGGCCTGCACGCCGGCGGCGGCTTCGCCCGCAACGATATCACCGACCCGGTGCAACTCGCCCAGGACAGCATCCTTGGCGCGGGCACGACCGTCGGAACGACGACGGCACATCTGAGTCCGGGCGGGGCGGTGATCGGCGGACAATTAGGTTGCGACTACCAGTTCGCCCCCAATTGGGTAACCGGCATCGAAGGCGCCGCCTCCGGCTCGACGATGAAGGGCAGCACGACGGTCGGGCTTCCGGCGGGCTTTGCCGGCGATCAGGCGGTGGTCAGCTCCAGGACCGATTTCCTTCCCAGCGTGACCGGGCGCCTTGGCTATGCGATCGACCGCACGCTGCTTTACGGCAAGGCCGGTGTTGCGTGGGCAAGCAGCAAATACACGGTGGTGGGTTCGCTCCAGGGAACCGGTTTCGACTTCGAAGGCTTTGATACGCGCACCGGCTGGACGGCCGGCGCCGGAGTGGAATGGGCCTTCTCGCGCAACTGGTCCGTCAATGTCGAGTACGATTATTATTCGTTCGGCAGCGGGACCACTTCCCTGTCCGACAACATCAACGGCTTTGCCGGACAGGTGGATGCCAAGCAGAACATCCAGGTCGTCAAGGCCGGCCTAAACTTCCATATGTGGTCGGGGTGGTGATGGCCAGTGGTTTCAGTGCGACCCAGCAACTACCCCGCACGAAAGGCGCGGAGGCGGGCCCCATGAAGGTCATCGGCTTACAATGGGCGTTGCCAACGGCCATTCTCACGGCCGCGTTTCTCGCGTCAGGCCGCTCAGACGGGGCCGACACGACGGGCCATTCGCGCCAGGGCGTTGAGGCCAAGCTTGAATATTGCGAAACCTGCCACGGCCTGTCGGGCGAGGGCTATCATGGTTATTTCACGATGCCACGCCTTGCCGGGCAGCAGCCCAGGTACATCGAGAACCAGCTGCGGGCATTCATCGAACGCAGGCGCACGAATCAGGTCATGTTCAACGTGGCGCATTCGCTGAACCCGGCGATGCTGGCCGCGCTGGCCAACCATTTCCACGGGCTGCATCCCGCGCCTGCGGGGGATGGGCCCGAACGACTCGTGGCCAGCGGCAAGACGATCTACGAGGAAGGTATTCCCGAGGCCAACGTGGCGGCATGTTTTGCGTGCCACGGTCTGGAGGGTTACGGGCAGGACGAAATTCCGCGATTGGCAGGCCAGCTTTATCCCTATGTCGTCAAGGAACTGACGAACTGGGGAAAAGAGCGCGGCCAGGGCTCCGGGAAATCCGATACGTCGGCCATCATGGCGCCGACCGCACACAACCTGACCCCGTCACAGATCGCCGCGGTTGCCGCCTATCTCAGCCATCTCAAGTGACTTCGATAGAGGGAGTCACCCAATTCCGGTCATGCAGGAACGTGGTCGATGAAATTCGCCGAGGTCAAATTAGCGGTTCTGGCGGCGGTCCTATGCGCCACAGCCGCGTGGGCAGACGACCCTGCCAACATTAAGAATTGCACCTGGTGCCACGGCACATCCGCGCAGGGCATTTCCACCGCGCCGCGTCTGGCCGGGCAGCGCCATCAATATATCGAGAAGCAGCTCACGAACTTTAAACACCATACGCGGGACAATCCGTTTTCACGGCAATATATGTGGGGTGCCACGGCGGCGCTGCCGCCAGAGTCGGTCCGCGGCCTCGCGAATTACTTTTCGACGCTTCCGCCAAAAGCCGCCAATGATGGGGATACGGAGCTCGCCGCAGCCGGAAAAAAGATCTACGAGCTCGGGATTCCCGATTCCAATATCGTCTCCTGCCTCGTTTGCCACGGCCCGAATGCCGAAGGGGTAAGGCAAATTCCTCGTTTGGGTGGACTATCATATTCCTACTTAAAAAGACGATTACAGCAGTGGAGCGAAGGATATCACACTGCTGCCGAGCCTATGCCGCAAATCGCCAGGACATTGTCAGCTAACGATGTTGATGCCCTCGCCTCATACCTCAGCTTCATCAAGTAACGCGACGCAGACAGTCACGTTGATTAAGTGAGAGCGTCGAGCCCACAATTCATCGGATCTAGCGGACGTACGTGAGGTTTCCGCCGCACCCCGGGGAAAGGGGGAAGGAGCACCACACCTGCTAGTCTCGCGGTTTTGCAATGAGGCAAGCTGACCAAGCTAAGAACAGTTGGTCATATTTGTAAGCTGCAGCCGGGTAAAATGTCGCGGCTCCTGCGGAACGGCACAAAAGCTCATCGGTGCGGGGTGCGCGATTGAGTTAGTCGCTGCGAGCCATCGTCTACAGACAGGATTTACAGCGCTGCAATGTCGTCGCGTATAGCAGCCACTGGGCTCAATGCCAATACTCCATCATGTTACAGACGTAAACTGGTCGGTCTTTGGTTGTAGGCAATACCATGATCTTCCGATCATGATTTGGATAACAGCTACCAGAAATAGAGCGACCCAGATGCCAGCAAGAAATCTTGTTTAATCAGGGACGCCCGCCGCGGCATCTCGTCTTCAGCACCGGTAGATCCTCGCGGGGTGCGATTGAAGGCCTGGGGGGGGGCAGCAGGGTCGGGTCCTGCTCAAAGCGCGGCAATGTCGGTTTCGCCGGTGCGGATGCGTACGGCCTCGTCGACCGTGAGGGTGAAGATCTTGCCGTCGCCAATATCTCCAGTCCTCGCAGCCCGCCTGATGCTTTCAATGATGTTTTCTGCCTGATCGTCCGGGGCTACGACCTCGATTTTAATCTTCGGCACGAAGCTCACGGCATGCCCGAAGCCGCTGGATGTACTCGCGCGGCCTTTCTGTTGGCCGTATCCCTTGGCTTCCGTGAGCGTCAATCCGTGCACGCCAGTCGAAATCAAAGCATCTCGGACTGCGTCAATTTTGAAGGGTTTGATGATAGCCATAACGAGTTTCATAGGACTGATCCCTTTGCTACTTTGGGGTCCAGCATAGCCAGAATGCTCGTTTGCGTCATTGCTCTCGATCAAGTTTTTGAGGGACAGCCTCTCAGGAGCCAATTTGCCGAGCGCCGAAGCAGGATGGTTGGTCTGTCTCAATCCACCGAGATCGATGGCCCATCAATCGAAGCATCGAATACAAAATTATTTTTCAGGTATTCCGCAATCCTCAGCTTAATTTCATGGTAAGAGGCACTCTGTGGATTGTCTGCCAAAGCCTCCGTGCACTCTCCTATGATTGCATCGAATGTCTTGCCAGCTGCCAACATCGATCCGATAGAGTCTACCCATTGGTAGGAGTACCGTCCAGCGTCCGGAGCGATACCAAAATGCTCACGCATCTTATGATCAATCAATTGCAGAGGTACAGGACCGGCAGTCAGATTTCCCTTACGAGTGAAGCTGAAGCATTGTTGGATGAACAGTGTTTCCACATTGTGAGAGATCTGTGATCTCGTGACCTGAACAGCTCCGATCAGGCGTGCGATGATGTCACTTTTCTCTTCTGCTCCCAGGGTGTGCCAGACAGGCGAACCAATAAGTGTCTTGAGAGTGTCCAACAGCGCCGGTGCTCGTTTTATTCCATTCATGCTGCTTACCTGTCGACAAGGACGAGAGTGAACCGGCGGGGTCCGGTCGCCTGTTCGTCAAGCGGAACGCTGGCACTTGCGGGATAGCTTCGCTGGGCGTCACTGCGAGATCCAGAGCTATTGGGACCGATCCGGTCATCGCGCTGCGCTAGCACATAGGATTGGAGGCGCCTGCAATTTCAACATGATCCCTCCTTCTTAGTGTTTCGAGCTAAACTTGATGCAACGATAACAATCGCTGGCAACGAACACCTTGAGGAGCGTCAAATTGACGACCTGCCATATCGCGATCGAGGACTACCGACGTCGTGCTCAAAATCACGCCGGATCGGAAACGGCTTCCGATGACCTGACGGGCAGCCACGAAGTGTCAACGACGGGAGTCAGCCGGCTAATGGGGTCTCCGCTAGTGTGCGGCGCTGGCGTTATAACTCATCGGCTGGGAAGGATCGCCGACGGCACGGGGTGCGGCGAGTGGTTTGGTCAAATGGAGCTCCAATTCGGACAAGATGTCGGCGGTCGGACAGAACGGCGGAACAACGCTACTGCGACTGGGGAGTGATCGAGCTACTCACGAGAGGTTTTCTTCGATGGACAAGCCTCGCAGCCCCGGAACGCGGCCGCGTAATGCAAACTCACCCGAGGCACCACACCTCCACCTGGATCGATCCCGAGGCGCGCCATCATATTGCGGATCTAGAGCGGCTCGCGCTGGCGTTCGGCCCACGATGCCATAAAGAATCGTCCCTTCTTTATCGCCCGGCAACCCTGGAGACAGCAGGACGCTTTTCATATGATATGAGTCAAAAGAATCCATTTCTCGCTCGGATGCTGGCTTGATTGTGCTCTCTAGAGAGGTTTCTGCAACCGCCTTTGCAAGCTCTCGGGTCGCGCGGTTGGAGCCATTCCTAAGCTCCGTAGGTCGTTCAGCCGAACGCCTTGAGCCGCATCCGTTGCCGCCTCGTAGGAAGGCGGAGATCTGTGACCGTTAGTTTTCAGCGCCTTGACCATCTTGTTGATGCATTCAACGACACTGCTTTCTGAATTCCGGTTTTCAAGTATGCTGACAAGCAGCACGAGCGCATACGTCGATTGGGATCATGAGAATTGCCAGGATAGAGTTTCCGCAGACGCAGCTCGTGCACTATTGGAGCTCAAGGCCGTTGATGCCTGGCCTGTGCTAAGTGTTAACGAGACACTGTTGTTGGGTACCGGCGTCCTTCGCCTGATCGACGGCATCACGCACAGCTTTGGCCCGGCGCTGGGCGCTCTAATCTAAACATCCGCCGCTCAAATATCGCATCGTCGATCTCGTCCTGCGCGACTTGCGAGGCGAGGCCGCGTACGTCTGCGCAGCAGATGTACTCCGACACCGCCTATTTGCCCGCGCTCGCGGGGGAGACAGCGATTGAGGCGGATTTCTTCGGGCCAATGTTCAGCGACGAAATGTCCATCACATAGGTGTAAAGGCCGCCCGCAAATCCCGCTCCCTCGGAACGGGCAAACAGCATCTTGGTGCCGTCGGGCGAGATCGAGGGAAAGCCGTTGAAACCGCCGTCGAACGTCAGCCGCACCTGTTCGCCCACCTCCAGATCGCCCAGGAAGATTTCCCTGTTTGACGGATTGTCGATGAGCGTACGCACAAACACATAGTGCCGGCCATCTGGTGCACGATAGGGCGCCCAGTTCATCCAGTTGTCGAACGTGCGTTGGACGAATTCCCCGGTCTCGGTATCTATCGTATAGATCGTCATCGGGGTCGGACGTATCTTGCCGTAGGTGGCGCGACTCCAGGCGCGCATCATAATGGTCTTCGAGTCCGGCAGAAAGAATGGCGCGCCCTCCTGCAAACCCGGCGTATCGGTCAGCCTCTTCTCGCCGGTGCCGTCGGCGTTCATGATGTAGAGATCGAGCGCGCCATCGATCTGACGGCTGAACACGATCTTGTTGCCGTCGGGCGACACAGATACCTCGGCATCATATAGACGTTGTCGGTCAGGCGCTTGCGAGTCCGCCATCGATGTCCGCAACGTAGAGCTCGGTACCTTGCGGGTAGTTGTTCTATTCCGACACGTTTCCGAGCGGAATATCCATATGGTGGCGCGTCGACGTAAAGATCACATGCTTGCCATCGGGAAAGAAATAGGAGCAAAGGTCCTGTCCGCGATCATTAACCCGCCATTTGGTCTTGCCGTCGTCGGAAAAAATCCAGGTCAGCGCTCCTGTGCTGCGCCCAGCCGTGTGGGCGCCGTCCGGGTCCTGCGTCTGCGCTATAACGTGGTAGTTGTCGGGAGCGTAATATGCTTCGGCCGATTGCGGTATGTTTGGAATGCGCCAAGTCGGCAATTCCTGCGGCGAGGCTCTCCTGAGATGGACAACAGAATAGTCTGTGCTCCCGCCCAGCACCCGCAGTTCCGGCGGACTCGCGTCGGGCGGTTGCGTAGGCAGCTCTGTTGTGGGCGGACCGGATTGCGCCAGCGCCAGGGTCGCGGCGGTGCAATGGATCACTAACAGGTATAGCCATAGGGTTGATCGTGATTTGACCAAGGGGCATTCCTCAACAGCTTTGTTCTTTCGAACCGAACGATTACAGTCATTCGAAGTCACCTTCGGACAAGATCTCAAGACGGACCATCGGTCTCCTCCGGTCAGAAACCTGGATTGTCCGCCTTGGGCAAGCCGATCCATTTGAACAAGCGACGCATCCCCACCGTCGGGCGGTACACGCGCTCGCGCTCAAAGAGCAATCGATGTCAGTAGACGTCACCCAACGCCGGCTCTTGACGCAAGCACTGGATGAAATTTTATCACCGTAGAGTCTGAGGCGGAGCAAGCCCCGCGAGGCTGCCAAACGAACTGCCCCGGGGATCGGGAGAGGCTCGGTTTGCACCGCGACCGTATCGCTACGCTGCCTCGCGTAGTGGTATTATGCCAAACTGGCTCGCATCCGCCCATTGATGCCGGCAACGGGCGGCATCTCTCCGACACACCCTCTGAACAGCAGCCGGTTCGATTTTCGTTGGTGCGGAACGCACCCTTAGCACCAGAGCTAACGCAGCGTTCCGATGTAGGCGGCGATGTCATTGGCCTCGATGCGAGTTAAATTCATATTCGGCATCTTGGCATGAGGATCAAGCAGGAATGTCACGAGGCCCGGCTCGCTGAAATTTGGCCGTTTGGCGATCTCCTCGAAGGGCGGGGCATCGGCGTTGGCCTGCCGCTGACCGACGGTGACCACATGGCACGCCGCGCACCACCGCTCTGCCACCCGCATGCCGTTCGAGGCATTGGCGGCCATGGCGGGCCGGACGACGCCGCCGGCGACGATTTTGCATGCGGCTGCGGAAAGCACAGTAACCGCAGCGATCACCAAGAAAAGTCCAGCCTTGCTCATGTTGACCCCTCCTCTAGAAGGTTAAGATTCTGGGAGATATCGCGCCCACTCACGAGTCGAGCACCCTGCGCCCCCTTTTATCCGACGAAGCTATTTCAAGCTGAGAATGTAGGCGATCACATCTTGCCGCTCATCCGATTGCAGGATGATATTGGGCATTTGCCGGTGTGAGGTCAGTAACGCGGCGGTTAATGCGATGGTAGTCATGCCTGGAGTGGCAGCCAGCATGGGAAACGGCGGCGCTTCGCTATTGGGTGATACTAATTGACCCCTGGCTACGACATGGCAGGCCGCGCAAATTGTCCGCGCGATCTCGCGCCCATGCCCGATATCGGCATCCTGGGCAAGGACCGGACTGGGAAGCAGAAGCCCCGAATTCGCGAGCGCTGCGAGAAGGGTGAGGCCTGTTTTCATGTGTGTCTCCTGTCATTGCTTTGCATGAGTACCAGGAATCACGATTTCAATTTGTGAGGCGACTTCGTGATTTCAAAAGCGTCAACTCGGTTCCGCCAACGTCATGACTCTCCTCCCCGGCAACCGCAACGAGTGGAACTCGCGGCCTCGGCGCTCGACGTTTGCTATCGTGGTTTTAGAAAAAAGGCGAGACGGCCAAAATCGCAGCAAGAAAATCTTGTTCGGTCAGGGCCGCCCCACGCCG
>JASHRR010000507.1 GCA_030037185.1 Xanthobacteraceae bacterium
CTAAACCTAAACGGCTCTCCGGCACCGGCGTACCGGAGAGTTGTTGGCAAAATAGCGCATGCTCCGTTCGGTTTAGTCGCGATATTCACCGTAGCCACTACGGTACTCGTGGTGACTGACCTTCCCACGGGGATATTCGCGGCGCGCAAGTTCACGACGGTATTCGCGACCAAGTTCTGGACGGTACTCGGCACGACCATACTCACCACGTGGGCCACCATAGCCCTGATGGTATGGGCAAGCGGAGGCGCTCAACGTTGAGCCCGCTGTGATAATCGCCGCGCCGGCGGCCAGGCCGATGACTGTGCTACGCATAGTGCTAACTCCTGTCTTGTTGGAAAAGCCCAGCCTTCCGAGGAAAACACAACAATTCCGGTGGCGTTGCCGCGTGCGGCGATCGGTCTCCGAGGTGGAGGCCAAGGTGCCCGGCAAAGGGCTCGCCGCAGTCCTCGCTCCGGCACACTACGAGGCCAGCTTGCTCCGCATCGCGGCCCTGCTCCACCGAAACTCCTGCCAGGCAAAGCTGAAAGTTCGGACTAGGGCAGCGCGAAGCGTACTCGTCTCGGTCAAGGTGGCCTTGGCGACCTGTGACAGCGGCACAGGGACCGGTTCCATTGGCTGCCGGTCACAGCGATCTTCCGGGATGCTGGGCCAGGAATCTTTCGAGATCGCGTGGGCGGCACGTCTGAGATGGGGAGCCGTCGCGCCATGCCGCCGTCGCGGGATATCGCAGACCACACCAAAAAATGACAAAGGCAGAGCGCCAGCTGGTTGTGCCTGAACATCATATCCCGGTGCTCGAAATATCCCGGTGCTCGAACAGAATGGGAGCCAACGCGGCGTCCAGCGTGCGTGGCGCGCGCGTTAAATGACTGGGCGCGTGCTGGCATCCATTCTGCATTGCTCGGGCGGCAGCGGGCCGAACATCGCCGCGAATGTTGCGCTGTAGACATCAACTTCCCTGCCTGGGAAGCGAAATATGCCGGTGCCTGGCTTTAGAGGCCGGCCGCGGGAGCCGCTCCGTGGAAGAGGCCGGGAAAGGGAGCCCGACTGCGTCGACTTATTGTCCAAGCATTGTTCGTGGAGGCCGCAGGTTCGCTGCGCCGGGCTTTCTTGTCGGCCGGTCGACTGGCGAGCATAGTCGCCGCCCCGGCGCTGCTTCTGGCTGGTGAGGGGAATGGGATCGAGACCTAACTGCGCCGGCGGCGACAACTCGGTGACGCGCGACTTCCCGCAGCCGAGCAGCCAACGTCAGGCGCTATTGCGCCTCGTCATCACGAGAACCAGCCAGCCGTGTAACGCTGGCTCGGTGATGCTGGCTGATGCCGCTCTGCCGACTTCCGGCGCTGCCTTCGCCTCGCGCGGCACCGCGTGGTCGTTCGCGGCCCACGAGCCAAGCTTCACCAGCGTTCGCTCAAGCAAAAAAAGCGCGGGTCAGCGGGCGACGTATAACTACATGGGCGATGAAGAGCCTATCTTTTGACGCGGAAGTCATGATCCGCGCGCGGAGACGCACAAGCGCGGCAGGCGATGAATCTGCTCGTTTCGGCCATGGCGGTGCTCGAAGGTTCGATCGGGTTTGCCCCGAGCCGTTCGCCATCGTTCCGTGGCCGCAGGCGCATCCGCGCGCGGGTCGTCCTGAAACTCCCACACGTCATCGGCTGGAACGACCGGGCGCCATCAGCGGAATGCGCTGTCATTAAGCCTGCGCTGGCGCAGCCACTCCTCGAAGTTGTCCGCCATCAGCCGCAATTCCGCCCACTGAACCCGTCGGCCATCTTGGGGCAGGCCTACTACGTCAGGGATTGCGACGTACTCGGGCTCGGTCAGATGCCTCGCGAGATAATCGCGGAATCCGGCCAAGGCCCTTTTCATTTCCTTGGCCTTTCGCGTCCTGCTCGGCTCGGCGCTGTTGTCCATGCCGCGAGATAGCCAAGCCACGTCGCGATAACGATCCATGACACCGAACACCTTCGTGCTGGGATGCAGTTTGCTCATCGGTCAAGCTCTCCGAGGCCGAGCGATTTAATCTCTCAAATTCAGAGATTCAAACGACGCCGCGGCGGTATGGGCTCTGGCAGGCGGATCGAAACACAGCATGATGAGCGCGAGCAGCCATCGAAGCGCCCATTCGCTGTTTGTGTCGGCGCCGACAAGCTCCGCGACGTAGCGGATCGGCGCGGCCTCGGTTTCGGCCTGCCGCGCCTTGGCGGCCCGAGAGGCGCGTTCGGCTTTGAGGTCGGTCAAGGTTGAGGCCTGCCGACGCCCACCGGCGAGCACTTGGCGGGCCGTGCGCTGGCCATCAATAACGGAGAGTACCGCATTGGTCGGAGCGCGCTTGGCCGCTTCCCCGATGGTAGAGTCGACTTGGTCCAGCCTCCGGCCGAGATCAGCGACGGCGTGAGCTTGGGCTTCGATAGCCGCAAGGGTTGCGTCTTGCGTCTCGGTGGCCGGCTGTACCGCACTCCGCTCACCCGCGTGGGCGGCCATGCCAAAAAACTGCGCCTTACCGACCCGGTGCGCCTTCTGGCGACAACCGGGAGAGCAATAGATCGCATCGCGCCGGACAGACTGAAACGATACCCCGCAAACTACACAGGCGCGAAACTTCATCCGGTGATGGCGCCGACGGTCCCGCAGGTAGCAATTTTGGCAAAGGCCGCGGGCGTAGATGCCCAGCTCTGCGCATTCGACGCACCGGCGCAGGCCTTGACGGTGCTGACGGTCCCGTTTGTAGCAATTTTGGCAACGGCGGCGAGCGTAGACGGCCGGCTCTCCGCATTCGATGCAAAGTGGCGGGCGTTGCCGCTGACGGTCACGCATGTAGCATTCTAGGCAACGGCCGCGGGCGTAAATGCTCGGCGCTTTGCATTCGACGCAAAGGCGCTGGCCCGCGCTGTCGTCGATCAGCGTGGGGGGTTCGAGCACCGCTTGTTTATCTGTGACAGCTGCTGCGGAACGCCTTTGATGGTAGTCGCGCATATAGCAAGCCCGACACACACCGTGAACAAAATTAGCACTGATTCCGCCACACTTTGGACATTCTGTGACGGCCGCAGCGGTACGTCTTTGATGGTAGTCGCGCATATAGCAAGCCCGACATACACCATGAATGAGATTGGCATTGACCCCGCCGCACCTTGGACATTCGATTTTTGAAGCCATTTGGCCACGTCCCCCTAGGCGTTTCGGCGTCTAGCAATCAGCGCTTCCGCTCCCCCTGGTACCACCGAGGTCGGACCCTCCGCGGCGAACCGATGGAATGTCATCTTAACACATATCTATTGGAAGTTAAATCGCAATGCATAATAAAATTCTTATCCATATCT
>JASHRR010000508.1 GCA_030037185.1 Xanthobacteraceae bacterium
CGCGATGCGACGCTTCGCAGAAGTGAACAAGAGGGGCAGCACGACAGTCATACCGGTAGGGAAAGCGCCGCAATGTGTGATCGAGCGATTCTGGCTGAGGTCTTTTCACCAAGCTCAGTCCTGGATCCGGAGAATATTGTTCATTCCCATTGGCTCGAGCATGGTCCGTTTGCGCTCTTTCTGATGGAGGCTCTCAGACCCAAGATATTTGTTGAATTGGGTACTCACCATGGCTTTTCCTATTTTTGTTTTTGTCAATCGGCCAACCAATTTGACACCGGAACGCAGTGCTATGCTGTTGATACTTGGAAAGGCGATAGGTTTACCGGTTCTTACGGCGAACAAATCTTCAATTGCGTTCAGCTAATAAACAAACAATATTCCGAGTTTTCGCGACTATTGCGAACAACTTTTGATGATGCGCTTAGCCATTTTTCTGACGGGTCAGTTGATCTGCTCATATTGATGGTAGCCACCTCTATGAAGAGGTGAAACACGACTTTGAAAGCTGGCGCAGGAAGCTATCAGGCCGCGCAATAGTTTTGTTCCATGACACCAACGTTCGCGAACACAACTTTGGTGTCTGGCGGCTATTCGAGGAGTTGAAGGCTGACTATCCGACGTTCGAATTCAAGCATGGTCATGGCTTAGGCGTGCCGTCGTGCGGAACGAATTGTCCCAATTACAGCAAAGCACTTTCTGGCGCGCGACCGATCCGATACGTGCTGCGCTGAACAAAGTGCCAGCGCCGCTGCGTCATACACTGAGGCGCGGTGCCAAGGCGGTGTACTGGGCGTTGACTCCTTATCGCATCCCGGCACGCGTGGCGTTTTTGCGTGCCCGCGCGCGAGAGATCTCGCACGATCGGGAGTTTATCGCGCCAGCCGAAAGTCGCGATGCGTCGCCACCTACTCGTGCGAAGGAAGCGATCTCGCACGATCCCGATCTTTTGCAGTCGATGGGCCGACCAGCAATGGGGATTGACACGAGCACATCTGGTAGACGTCGAGTTGCGAGTGTCCCTTTTATAGACCTGTCTATCCGCCGCCGTGGATCTGGTATTATTTGGGTCAATTCTTCTCACGAAACTTGCAAATACATACGAGAGGCGGAGAGATCCGCTAAAACGATGCGCACCTTTGTGCGCAACTCGGAATATGTGCTCGTTTCAGATGGCATCCAACAGGCCCTTGATCCGGTTTTCGACTTCCAATCACAGACGTCATTCCACGTTCCAGCGTGCCTAAAGGACAAAGTCCATTTCAACGGACAGATGATAGCAAAGCTCTCTGTCCTCAAGCATATGACTTGGGAACGAAACCTCTACCTCGGGAGCGATATCGCGGCACTTCGTTCGGAGGCATCAGGTCTTTTTGACCTTCTCGACTATTTGGATATTGTCGTCGCCCATGCTCCCGCTCGCATCTACTCAAGAGGGGAGCGAGACGAGAAGCTGCTCGGACTACCAGAATGCTTTCCCGAAATGAATTGTGACCTGATTGCCTATCGGCGATCGAAAGCCGTTGGTGAATTTCTATCCGAATGGGAAAGGGTGTACTCCACGAACGCAGTCGACCACCTCACGATCAGGGGGCATTCCGTTATCTAATTTTCAAATCGGATTTGCGGCTTTATGTCGTTCCGCCCGAGTACAACTATCGAGGATATGACGCTCCATCGCACACGATCATCTCGCAGCGCCGTGAAGTCATTCCACAATATGCAAAGATATATCCGCACATTGCGGAGATTTATGAGTCGTGAGCTTAGCTGTGGGCCAATTTCGACTGGGCTTACCGCAGGGCGGCGCGATTGCGCATGGAACAGGCTGGCCGACGCGGAGGACTGACGTCTGACAAAGATGCGAGTACTTTTGCCGCGGTAGTTTCGTGCGCCAGCGCCTAGCGGGCCGAGGTCGGCGTCGACGTCGACGACGACGGCGCATGCGGCAAGGCCGGCAGATGACGGAATCCAGGCTGGAACTGAGAGAGGCGGAATTGTTCTACAGCGCCGCCACAGAATGGCCGCTCTCTGCTTCGTGTATGCGGCAACATCGCGTTGCGCTTCGTCACATGCCAGATTGGCGAGGAGGCGAACGGCGTCCCCCCACGGAATCTCTTGCCGCGGGGACGCATGGATTATCCTCATGCTCTGAGACGCGTTCACGAAATGATCGAGCCGACGAACTATAGCCAGATCGGCGGTCGGCTGGGGATCAGTCTCGCCTTGTCGAGGGCGCCGTCGATCGGGATCGACCCTGATTTTGAAATCCGGACCGAGTTGACGGCTCCAACCCGGCTTTACCGCAAACCAGCGACGCCTTTTTGCCTCCGTCGATTGCGCCAACGTTCTTGGCGCGCCTGTCGATTTCGTATTCACCGACGGAATTTATCTCGTCGAATACGCGCTGCGCGACTTTATCAACATCGAGAAACATTCGACGCCAAAAGGCCTAATTGCAATCGACGATTTGCGCCGGAGGAATTGCGTTATGCCTCGCGCCAGCGGGAGACACAGATCTGGACGGGCGATGTTTACCGCGTGATTCCGATTCTCGGGATGTTTCGGCCCGGTCTGGAGGTTCATGACATCGAGATGAAGGGTTCGGGCTCGTTAGCCGTCTTGATCCGTCATCGCCGGTCTTGCCGGCGCGATACGAGAGCATCTGTGGCGGATCTGGCGCGCGGCAGATGGGCACCGCCCTCGCCGGACGCCGTCCGACGTACCCCTCGCCCCGCGGCCGGCCGGTGAACTCATTGCGCATCTCCGGCAGCTTGCAGATACGCGCTGCCGCACGGCATGCTGAACATCGGCCTCAAGCGCCTGAGGGGTGCCTTGCAGGCGGCCCGGGGCAGCCGACGCAAAGGATTGGTGCGACGCCGGCTGTAACCATCTGCGTCTACAATATGCACACTGGCAGCGCATGGTCTCGTTGGAGATGCCTTTGTCTATACCCTCGGATGGCACATCGGACCAAAGTTGCGGATGCAATCGGTTGAGGAGGGCTATGACGAAGCTGCGGAGGATCGCCTGATCGCACAGTGCGGGTGGCCCGATCGCCCGGCGGGTCTCTACGCGATTTCGGGGGTTTGGCGGATCGTCGCATGCGGGCTTCCTCGGAGGGATCACGGAAAGCAATGCGTTTTGCGTGCCGCGCTAGGGGCTGACGCCGTCGCCCGTTCGATCCTGATGGTGGTCATGATGTCCGTCTTGAACGGCTCAATCGCGACCCGCTCAGCGCGATGTCAATTACGCCAAGGTTCGTTCACCGGGGCCAAGCCGCGGATAATCAACGCCCAGCAATTGCCTCGGGATGATTTATTTGTTACGTAGGGTAACGTTAGGTGGAGCGAGTGGTGATGGACGAGACCTTTCAGGACCTTGGCGAACTCGAGCAGGCGGTTATGCAACTCATCTGGGCGGGTCGCCCGATGACAGCGGAAGTCGTGCGCGAACGGTTGCCCCGGCGGTTGAAGGAATCAACGGTGCGAACTGTCCTGCGACGGCTGGAAGAAAAGGGCTACGTCACTCACACGGTCGACCGCCGCACCTATGTGTTTCAGGCGACCGAGGCGCGGGGACGCGTCGCCGCCAAGGCGGTCCGGCGCATCGTCGATCGGTTCTGCGATGGATCGGTGGAGGAGGTGCTGGTTGGCATGATCGATGCCAAGATGTTCGATCGGCGTCAGCTTGATATGCTCAGGGAGAAGATCGAGAAAGCCAAGAAGAAGCGGTGAAGTCGGCTGGAGGGGAGTATGACGTTGTCGCAGCTCCTGGAGGCGGCGCTCCGATCCGTTGCCCTGGGCGGGCCGTGTGGTTGAGCCTGAGGTTCCTGCGCGTATATAACCCGCGAAAACGGTTGCCAGTCATACAAGCGCGGTCCAAGTTCCCCCCGCTGCCATCTTGAACAGCAAAGACGACGCTCTCAAACGCGCCTTCCAGAACCTCGCCGCGCGCCATATCGGGTGGGCCTTGGAGTTTCGCGTGCTGGTGCGGACCAATCAGTGCTCGCAATGGACCAAAGCCTTCTCCGACCCGGGTGATCCGGAAAAGGTCCTGGAGCGCATCCAGCGGCTCGGCGGCGATCTCGAATACGCCGTCATGGATGCCCCGTTTTTCTTCGGTCACCGGTTTTCTGTCGGGTCGGTCGCCTGCCTTGAGCCACCGGCGAAACTGGCGCAGCAAATTGTCGATAAAATGCGGCTGGTGCGCACATACTTCCGGACGTGCAAATCGGCACCGCCGACCTCGTCGACGAGTCGAGGTCCTGGATCGACGAATTGGTGGAATGGACAGATGTGTATCAATACGCAACCGGCGAGCCTTTGGCCTTCTTTCATGCCGATGTGGCGTGGTCACGTCCGGCCATCCGCAATCTGGCACCATTGGCCCGTGCTTTGAACGAGCGTCACAAGCCGCTTTGGAGCGCTGAGGGAACCTGAACCTGTACCTCACAGATGCGGTGTGTGCTGCTAGAAGCAGCGTGCCGCGGTGCTCGATGCGTGTGGTGGCAGCCAGCACCGTCTCGGCGCCCTCGCTGATCATGAGCCCCGGCGTCACGTCGTCGTCGGGCCCACAGTCGCGCCACCCCGCTGCCCATCGGTCCCAGCGTCATCGTCTTGGGCGTGATACAGATGGCCCGACGATTGATAGCGCGTCGCGCCGGTGCCGCTGCCGACCGCAATGCCGCCCAGCTTGCCGAGCTTCCTGCTCTCGCGCTTGCGGCCGGCAAAGCGTGAGTCTCGCTGCCAAGGATCGGCTTTATGGGCTAGT
>JASHRR010000509.1 GCA_030037185.1 Xanthobacteraceae bacterium
CTGAGCACTCTCCTGGGCCCCTCGGGGGTCTCCTGGCTCGCGCATCAACGCGGTGTCGGCGGGTGCGGGCGTCTCGGGTTTATCGCGTTCGTTTGACCATCGGTGAAGGATTGCCGGAAGAGTTTTGGCCGTAATTTCGGCACCCCCTGCGGCTTTCCATAATTCGGCGGCAAAATCGATCATTTCGCCATAGGTGAGAGAGCAGGTGATGCCGGCGATTTCGTCAAGCGGTCTGAACTGCTTGAAATCCATTTCCATGCTCCGTTTCGCACCTGCCTCCCGTGTGGGCACTCCGAGTGCTCTACGGGGGTCGGCGTGTGTTCCACGCTTGTCACCGAATGTCAACGAAAGTGGGCTGCCATCTCCTACGGGTGCCCTACAGTCGCGTCGTTTGGGCGCTGAGGGCCGATCCGTCAGAGTGGGGGTGCTGACGCCACATGACCCACCGCCGGCCACAGCAGCTGGCCTGCGATTGGTTATTGAGGGCCGCCATGGGTCCGGTGAGGTCCCAGGCTTGCCCCGCAGGGGATGTGAAGGTCAAGAGACCCAAGGGACGTAGGGCCCCAAGGGCACAGCACGCTGATCGAGATGCGCGTCGAGTGCCCTTTCGCCGCATCCGGGCAAAAAGCCGCTCGCAAAACGCCCGCGTTCCGCCTAGCCTATGACAATGAGTTCGCTCCAGCCTGAATTTCAGGAGCGCGACATGTTCACAATTCGCCAATTTAACGCCGACGCTATGAGATGCTTGGCTGACTACGCGTCGCGAGCGCTGTGTTTACGCCGTAATGCCGGAAGGCGGGTGACAGCATCGCAAGAAGCAGTTGGGCATTCCCGGGCGCTCATGGTCAAAGTTGACGCTCTCACCGCAGAGGTCGCGCGAAAGTGTAGGCTGTGGCCTCCATACTGATCGTCGCCTAGCGAGCCCCCCAATGGAAGCCGAGTTACTACTAGTCGCCCAAGATGCGGTCGTCCGAGCCGAAACCATGCCCGATGCAGACGGCCGCCGGATGATGCGTGAAATCGCAATGCACTACGAAATTTTGGCTGCGATGGTTGAAAACGCCGTCCTGCGCCAAGAGAAGCCGCCAAAGCGGAGGCGCTGCCAGTGAAAAAGCCAAAGAAGCCGAAGGTCAAATCGTCCTCTGCAATCCAAAAAAGCCCGAATCGGAACCTATCGCCGCTGCCGCAAGAGCCAATACAAAATCCCGCGAAGTCGCTGCCGCAAACAAATACAGCAGGACAGCAGCCGCAAGACCGACAAATGAAGAATCCGCCGAAACGTTGGTCTCTGATGAAGCGTGTAGTTGGCTTGATCGCGCCCAAGCGACGCAAAGGGCCGTAGGGGCCCAAGGGGCTTGCCGCGCACTCGCGAACAGCGAGCCAATCGTCCCGGTGTGGCTGTGGCCAATGCCGGGGGCCCTTCCGAACACTATCGAGTGGTCTTCAACCGCAGGCCCGCCGCCAGCCGGCCCATGGGACCGCGAGGGCGAGGCGGCGCCACCGGCCGGTCGGCGAACCCGATGCCCATCGGGCACATGGGGGCCGCCAAGGTCGATTGGGCCCCGAAGGGGGCCGCCATGGGTCCGATGGGTCCCAGCCTTGCCCTGTAGGAGGCCCAAGCGACCCAAGGGTCCGTAGGGCCGCAGGGCGGGCTTGTCGCATGGCGTGCGCCGTGCTGGGACCAACAGGCAGTGGGTATCGCAATGTGCTGCTCGTGATTGACCCCGACCGTTCCATCTGGGTCGGGGTATCTCTCCGCCCTATCAACTACGAAGTTAAGTCCACGGGGAGCGAAATGGTGCAGTGGACGCCGTCCGCGTCCAAGGCAAATGTTGTTCGGGCGCCGAATTGATCGGGCAGCACTCGCTCGATTAGTGCTCTTCCTTGGCCGGTGCCGCCAACCGCGGTCGGTATCTCTACGCCGCTTTCTTTCCAGTCAATATGAAGCCAAGGCTCGCCTCTCTCTTCCGAGATTTCCTGGCGCCAGCGGATGGTGAGATGCCCATTCGGTTGTTTGAGCGCGCCGTACTTGACCGCATTGGTTATCAGCTCGTGCACAGCCACGGCAAGCGTCTGGAGTGTGTCAGTGGGCAACCGAACGCCTTTCGGTCCGTCGAGCGTGACCCGCCCACGATCTCCGCCATTAACGGACAGCGCGGCTAGCTCGACCTCGATGAGTTCGTCGAAGGTGACCTGGTCCCCTCTTTGTTGACGAAGCAGGAGGTCTTGTACGCGGCCTAGAGCTCGAAGACGGTCGTGAAAGCTCGCCCCGAAGTCATCGCTTTTTCTCATTGTGTTGTCGGCTATCGAGCTTACGACCGTAAGGAGGTTTCGCGTGCGGTGCCCGAGCTCTGCAATGACAGTCGTGAGGCGGTCCTCCCTCTCGCGGAGAGCGACTTGGTGCTTTTCCAGCTCTCGGTCCACGCTCCGATGGCGTTCGATGGCGAAGCGCATGCCCCCAATAACGATTAGCATGGCAAATGTAATTAGTATAAAAAGAACTGTATCAGCCAGGTGGGCCGGATTTTCCATGGAGAAAGAATATAGGGGGGGCAATATGAAGAACGCCGCCACCCCGACGCTGAGCACGAGGGCGGACAGGCCTGCACCAAACCCACTGACAAGCGTTGTAATTATGACCGCAGGAAAGAACGTGACGTACTGAACGCCCTCGACATACTGGCCGATGGCAAGTCGTATTGCCGCGGCAACTGCGACACACGCCAAAGCAAAGGCGTACGCCCCAGCGGCTCCCGGCCGCAGGGCTGGGATATCAATGTAGACTAGCGGCGGCGGTCGCATTCTACGGGGGCTTTCGAGCTCTGTTAGGTAAGCTGGGCGACCGCCACTTGGTTGCGCAGCGCTTATTTTTTCACGCCAGCGCACCCATGCTAGCCTTCCCGACACGCTAGGCCTTGTGAGGAACCCGGCCTTCCTTGCATCGTTAGCCCTGTCGAGGATGATTGTGCCGCGCTGTGGCTCTCCAGCGCTGTAGACTGCTCAGGCTCGAGGGTCCCAGTAGCAACCGCTTTGCGGTTACGCGCCGAAGAAGTCTTGGCTCACGTCGATGGCATGAAAGATGCCGTCGCGCAGCGTAGAATGCGCGGGGTTGCTGCGACGTACGAGAAATTAGCAGAGGGGCTCGAACAACACGCCGGCGACCTGGACGAGATGTAGGCCGGGGACAGGCTTCTCCCATCCTGCCATGGCAGCTCGCCTCCCTGCCCCTTGGGCCCCCTCGGGCCGATGGGTGCGCAGCTAGGTCGGTGGCGGCGGGACCAAGGGTGCAAGCGGCCTCAAGGTGCATAGGGTCCTAGCCTTGTCTGTAGGACGCCCAAGAGACCAAGAGGCCATCGGGGCGCAAGGCGCTTGTCGCGCAGCTGTGAACAGCGAGCCAGATCGGCCCGGTGTGAGACCTGTGGCCAATGCCGGGGGCCCTTGCGAACTCTATCGAGCGGTCTTGAAACGCACGGGCCACGTAGGTCGCCAGCGCGTCCATGGGCCCCCGAGGGGGTGAGGCACCGCAGCCGCCACCGGCCGATCATCGAACCCAAAGCCCTTCCCACGCATCCCCCAGGCCAATATCATTAGCGTGATGTCCCGTAGACTGGAGCGTGCCAACTGATTGTTAATGATTTGTTACGTCGCCAATTTTGAACGTTCAGGAAGGGGGTCCCATGAAGCTGCATGTTTTGTCCGCTACAGCGTTCGCAACCGTCATGGCACTGAGCGGTACTGCGCACTCGCAGGACATATTTATAGACGGCGATATGGTGCGTGGTGCAAAAGATGGCGCACCAGGCGGAGCAGTCATAGACGTCAATCCGGACGGTGCCCCTATCTGCGTGCTCACCAATCAATTCAAGCATCTTGAAAAAATCGTGTTTCGCTTCCACCTCCCTCAAGGGCTCGGCGGAGCACCTCTATGAGGACGTCTACTGCCAGCGGGGGCAGATGGAGAACCTGATTAAACTTCACAAGGCACAGATGGCATCGGACCGCATGTCGTGTCACAGCGCGACGGCCAATCAGGTGCGGCTTATCCTTCACACTGCCGCTTTCTGGCTGATGCTTTCCATGCGCGACGCCA
>JASHRR010000053.1 GCA_030037185.1 Xanthobacteraceae bacterium
AGCAAGCCGGCATATTTCTATCTGGTGCTCGCAACAGCTACGGTCTGCTATGCGGTCATTCGCCGCCACGTGAACTCGCAGGCTGGCCGTGCGATAATTGCCTTGCGCGAGAACGAGCCATTGGCGGCATCGGTGGGCATCGATGTTACGCGCTATCTCGTGCTGGCGACCGTGATCTCGGGGGCAATGGCAGGCACCGCGGGCACGCTTTATGCCCATTATGTCCGCATCGTCGATCCCGATATCTTTCTTTTCACTTACACAGTGACGATGGTCATCATGGTCATCACTGGGGGCAAAGGCACGCTTGCGGGACCGGTCGTCGGCGGCGCCGTATTCGGAATACTGCCCGAGCTGCTTCGCAGCTTGGCGATCGCGCCGGAGCTGCAATGGGTGCTGCTCGGTGGGATCATGATCCTGATGGTGTTTCTGCTACCGCAGGGGATCGTTCCCGCAGTGAGTTCCTGGTGGGCGTGCCGCGGCGGACCGCCCGCCGATCGCGAACCGCCGGTCGAGGCCTTGCCATGATGGCCCCAGCGTCCGCTCAACTGCAGGTCAAGGACCTGTCCATCCGGTTTGGCGGCTTAACGGCAGTCGAGAACGTGACTTTCCAGGTGCGGGATGGCGAACTGCTGTCGCTCATCGGCCCGAATGGCGCCGGCAAGACCTCAGCATTCAATGCCATCACGGGCTATCTGCAGCCGGCCCGCGGCGAGATTTTCTACCGCGGGCGCAGGCTCAACGGGCTGAGGCCGCACGCCATTGCCGCGCTCGGGGTGGTCCGCACGTTCCAGAAAACCAGTCTGTTCGGCGACCAGAGCGTGCTCGACAACGTCCTGATTGGTCTGCACCTGCGTTCCCGCCAGCACCCCATCGCTATTATCCTCGGCCTGCCCTCGGTGACCGCGGATGAGCGCGAACGGCTGCGCGCAGCCTGGGAGATCCTGCGGTTCATAGCATTGGAGGCGCGCGCCCATCAGCCGGGCTCGGCCCTGCCCTACGGCGAGCAGCGCCTGCTTGAGATTGCCATTGCACTTGCCGCGCGTCCCCGTCTGTTGCTGCTCGATGAGCCGGTGTCGGGAATGAACCCGGCAGAAAAACTGCGTTTCGCCGCGACTCTCGCAAAGATCCGGAGTAAGGGGATAACGGTGCTACTGGTCGAGCATGACATGCGGACAGTCATGGGCGTCTCCGACCGCATCATTTGCCTCAATCAAGGACGCATTATCGCGGATGGTTCGCCGAAGGAGATACAGTCGCATCCTGAGGTCATCCGCGCTTATCTCGGCGAGAGGAGCGGGCGTGCTGAGGGTTGAGGGACTGCATTGCGGATACGGCAAGGTCGCGGCTGTTCGCGACCTCTGGATTACGGTGCATCGGGCCGAGCTCGTCGTGTTGATCGGGGCGAATGGCGCTGGGAAAACCACGACGCTCAAGGCCATCTCGGGACTGCTGTGTCCGGTTGCCGGAAAGATCTGCTTCGAGGGAGAGGACGTGACCGGATGCTCGCCTCGCCGTATGCTTTTACGGGGCGTCGCTCATTGCCCCGAAGGACGACGGGTGTTTCCGTACATGTCGGTGCGTGAAAATCTGCAAATCGGCGGCTATCTACGCTTGCACAGCGCCGACATCGAGCGAGACATGAAGCGGTTGTTCGACCGGTTTCCGATTCTGCGCGAGCGGCGCGACCAGCCAGCAGGTACGCTCTCGGGCGGCGAGCAGCAAATACTTGCGGTCGGCCGTGCCTTGATGTCGCGCCCGAAGCTGGTGCTGTTTGATGAACCCTCGCTGGGTCTTGCTCCGAGCCTCGTCGATGAGGTTTTGGGAGTCATCCGTCAAGTCCGCGATGACGGCGTGACCGTGGTGATGGTTGAGCAGAACGCCTTCGCGGCGCTCGAATTGTGCGACCGCGCCTATGTGCTGGAGCAGGGCCGCGTGGCGCTAACCGGCACCGGTGCGGAATTGCTTGGAAATCCCCGGGTGAAGAGCGCCTATCTCGGCATCGGCGAACCCGCCCAAGATCTGTTCAGCAAAGGAGGCCGGTCATGAATGCAGCCCCCATCTACGATTTCGTCCTCAAGAACGGTCACGTCATCTGCCCGGCTTCCGGCATCGACGGTGTCATGGATGTGGCGGTCGCCGACGGCAGGATCGCGTATGTCGGCAAGGATATCCTGCCGCCGACGGCGGCGCAGATCGTCGATGTGCGCGGCAAGCTGGTCCTGCCCGGAATGATCGACACGCACGCGCACGTCTACCGCTACGTTACCGGGCGCTTTGGCCTCGACGCCGACATGGTGGGCGTCGAGAGCGGCGTGACGGCGCTGATTGACCAGGGCGGCGCCTCCTGCATGACATTCCCCGGCTTTCGTCACTTCGTCGCCGAGAAGGCTGCCAGCCGCTGCTACGCTTTCATTTCCGCCTATCTGGTCGGCGGCCTTGAGGGTCATTACTACCCGTCACTTTATTCACCAAGTGGCATCGACACAGCGGCTACCACCGCCGCCGCGAAGGCAAATCGCGACCTCGTCAAGGGCGTGAAGGCCCATGCCGAGATTGGTGGGTTCGCCCGCTGGGGCACGACAGTCATGGAAATGGCAAGCCAGATCGGGCGCGACGCCAATCTGCCGGTGTATGTCCATTTCGGCCAGCTCTGGGCGTTGCCGCCGGAAGGCGCGAACGGGGTAGACGTCGACAGCATCCTTGAGCGCACCATCGCGCTTCTGCGACCTGGCGACATTCTAGCTCATCCGTTCACCCGCCATCCCGGCGGCTTCGTCGATATGAACGGCAAGGTGCACCCCATCATCAAGGCGGCCATGGAAATGGGCCTCAAGATCGATGTCGGGCACGGCAGCCACTTCTCCTATCGGCTGGCGCGCAAGGCCCTCGACGCCGGCATCGTGCCGCACACTCTCGGTGCCGACATGCACGGCTACAACACGTTCGTCCCGCGGCCGCTCGGTACCCCCAGCGATCATCCCGACGATGAAAACCATCCTTTTGCCGGGCAGGCCCGCTTCAGCTTGACCCAGGCGATGAGTTCAATGCTGGCGCTCGGCCTCACGCTGCAGCAGGTCGTGCCAATGGTAACGAGCAACGCCGCAATGATGGCCGGTGTCGCCGATGCGATCGGCGCCTTGAAGCCGGGCATGGCGGCAGACATCTCGGTGCTCGACGACCTGCGTGGCCGTTTCAAGCTGCAGGACAACGAGAAAACTGTGGTCATCGCGGAACGTTTGCTGGTGCCCGCCTTTTGCCTGCGTGCGGGCCGGCGCTACGACGCGACGGCTCCTATCCTGCCGCGCGCGGTCGCGGCATAGTACTTTGCGATGCTTGCTGTTTTATTCCCAGGCGGGAACAGGGCGCAATGTGCGGCCCCGGCTGGTGCGCCTGCTTCCTGACCGGGTCATTGTCATGCGAGGGGGAGCGCTCGTTGCACAAGGCTTCTGCGACGACGTGCTCAGCACGCAGAAGGCGGACTATCGGTGCGAACTGCTCGCGATGTCGCACACCCGCCGACCTGCATTTGAGCCCGAAGACGCGCGGATGACCGGTGGCGCAGGGCAGCCGGTTTCTGCCTGGCGTCGATGCCCGTCATGCCTACCTCATTGCGGGCCGACCTCGCCGGCAGAGGGGCTCCACGTTCGCGTTTGACTCTTGCGGCGCGGACTGGCACGCACGATCTGTCGGTGGTTTCATCCCGAATGATCAGGTGAACATTCATGCGCACCCGCATCACCTGCGGCTGGCTGGTTGGACATGCGGGCGGTCATCATACGCTTTGGCGCAATGCCGAACTGGTGTACGAAGGAAACACCGTACTGTTCGTCGGCGAACGCTTCGAGGGCGCCGTCGATGCCGAGATCGATGCCCGCGACAAGCTCGTCGCACCGGGATTCATCGACGCCCACGTGCATTCGGGGCACCGCGCGTCGCACCGGCTGATTTCGGATGTTGGGCGCGGCGACTATTTCGGTCAGCCCTTCCTGGAAATCAGCGTGGCTCGCGCGGGAACGCGCGTAGGCGGCGATCCACGCTATGGTCGCCCCGGTGACGACGCGCTGGCCGAAGAACTGCGCCTCAATGCCCGGTTTACGGTGGCGGAGCTTCTTCGCAACGGCATCACGACCTTTGTCGAGTTCGGAAGCCAGTTGCGCGTGCAGCAGGCACTGCTTGAGTCGGTGGGCGAACTCGGCATGCGGGCTTATCTCGGGCCAGGATTTGACAGCGGCCGTTGGGTGGGTGGTGATGGAGGCAAGCTCGTCCGCGTGGTGGACGAAGCGGCCGGCGAGCGCGAGTTCGATCTCGCGCTCCAATTCATCGAACGCCACCAGGGCGCCCACAGTGATCGCGTGCGCGGCATCCTGGTGCCGCGCGAAATCGAGACCTGCGCCATCCCTTTGCTGCGCAAAACGGCCAAGGCAGCACGGGAACGCGACCTGCCGGTTGCCATCCACGCGGCCTACAACATCCACGAGGTGCTCGATATCGTCCGCGAACATCAGATGACGTCGGTTGAATTGCTGTGCAACGTCGGCCTGATGTCGGACCGGCTCAACATCGGCCATGGCAACTTCACCTGCGACAATCCCCTGATGAATTATTCGGGATCGCATGACCTGGAAATCATGGGTTCGCACAGCTGCTCGATTTCGCACTGTCCGATCAACCTGGCTCGACGCGGCCGCTTTCTCGACAATTGGCAATCCTACCGAAAGGCCGGGATAAACATCGCGCTTGGTACCGACACCTATCCGCGCGACATGATCCTGCAAATGCGCAACGCTTCCTATTTCGGCAAGGTGGCAAGCGGCAATCTCAAAGCGGCGACGGCCGCAGAAGTATTCGAGGCGGCAACGATCGGCGGCGCGCGTTCGGTTGGGCGCGCTGATATCGGGCGGTTGGAGGGGGGCGCTAAGGCGGACATCGTCATTATCGACCTCACCGGCCGCGACACGCTGCGCATGGGTCCGGTGCGCGATCCGATCAAGACCCTGGTCGACTGCGGCATCGGCGACGACGTCGATACCGTCATCGTCGACGGCGTGGTGCGCATGCAGGGCGGCCGCGTTCCCGGCATCGATTTCGCCGCACTGCGCGCGCAGGCGCAGTGGGCCGGCGAGCGGATCTGGAGCGGGTGGCTGAATTGGGACCCGCTCGGCCGCCCGGCCGATGAGATGAGTCCGTATTCCTTTCCCCGCGCCAATTGAGCGAGAGCCGGCAGCCGACACCTTGTGTGCATCTGACCGTCTTCGTTCAAGGGGCGTGCTGCCCACGCCTCCCGCTCGGTCGCGAACTCTTCAACGCCACGCTGTGCAGCAAAGCACCCCCCGCTGGGCTTACTTCCTGTCGGCGATTTCGGCGATCAACGGCTTCCATTGTACGATCTCCCGCAGGATTTGCGCGCGGTACTCATCAGGCGTGTTCTTGACGGTATCGGCTCCGGCCTTGCGCATGCTTGCTCTCACGCCCGGATCATCGGCCATCTTCAGCAGGATCGCTGACATCGTGCGGATGATCGGTTCCGGTGTGCCTGGTGGGGCGATAATCCCGTTCCACGTCTCGACGATGAAATTCGGAGCGATGGTCTCGTGCACCGTGGGCAGGTCGAGAACGTAAGCGCTGCGCTCACGCGACGTCACGGCGAGCCCACGAACCGCACCGGCCTCGATCTGCGGCAGGGCGTCAGTCATGTTGGCGAATGCGAAGTCGACGTCGCCCGAGATGACCGCGGCAGTCGATTGGCCGCCTCCTTTGAATGGGATGTGCACCGCTGTCGTTCCTGTGCGCGCCAGGAATAGCTCGACCGCGTAATGGGTGAGCCCGCCCGCGCCACTGGAGCCATAGTTGAGCTTGCCCGGATGGGCCTTGGCGTAGGCCACGAGCTCGGGGAGCGTCTTCACCGGCAAGTTCTTGTTTACGATGACCACCTGCGCGATCGAGCTCACGATGCCGATTGGTGCGAGATCGCGGACCGGATCGTAGCCCACCTTTTGAATAAAAGGTGCGATGGAGATCGCACCGATGCTGCAGACGCAAAACGTATAGCCGTCAGGTGGTGCGTTCACGACGGCTTGAGTCCCGACGATGCCGCCGGCGCCGGCGCGGTTATCGACGATGATCGTCTTGGCCAACGCACTTTCGATGTAGCGCGCGGTGATCCGGCCAATGAGATCGGTGTAACCGCCGGCTGCGTAAGGCACGATGAACGTGACGTTGCGGCTCGGCCACCCATCCTGCGCGTGCGCGACGCCATCTGCGAACATCATCCCGAGCACCGCCGCTCTCGCAAGCTGCCGCATCACGTCCTCCTTTCGCGCTGCGTCAACATGCAAATTCGTTGCCAATACCTCGAATTCGTCTATCTTCAAGGGCTTGGCGATCCAAGGCTCCTCCTCGCCAGATGACGGCCGGCAAACTGCCCCAGTTCGCTGAAAGTCGGGTAGCTTGATCGCCAGCACCGGCCGCTGCAAGCGCCTCACCTGCGAGAAGATGATGTCGGGCCTCGATAGCCAAAGCCTGCGTGGATTTTTGCTGCGGCTTGAAAAGGAGCTTCCCGGCGAGCTGTTGCGAATCAGAGAGCCGGTGAGCCCGCGGCTCCAAATCACCTCGCTCATTTTCGAGCTCGAGCGCCTCGGCAAAAGCCCGGTCGTTGTCCTCGAGAACGTGGAGGGCCATGCCATGCCGGTGGTGACCAACGTCGCCGGGAACCGCAGGGTGCTCGCCCATGCATTGGGTGTCGCGCCGACCGACCTTGCCACTGCGTTCCGCGACCGCTGCACGCGCTACACGCCCGTCGAACTGGTAAACCGGCCCGCCTGGCACGACCTCACGATCGAGGGCGACGACATCGACCTCAGGAGGTTCCCGGTTCCTCTTCATTTCGCGATCGATGCCGCGCCCTACATCACCGCCGGACAAGTCACTGCGCGCGATCCCGAGACCGGGGTCGACACCACCGGCTTTCATCGGCTGATGCTCAAGGATCGAGACCGGCTCGGCGTCTCGCTGCACTCGCGACGGCGCATGTGGGAATTCCATCGTCGAGCGGCGGCCAGAGGGCAAAACCTGCCGGCCGCTGTCACGCTCGGCGTCCACCCGCTGCACTACATGGGATCGATGGTCTACGCCTATCCGCAGCACGTGCGGAAATTCGAGATCATTGGCGGGCTTTTCAACGAGCCATATCGCGTGGCGCGGTGCGGCGCCGACGATATCGAGGTTCCAGCCGGTGCCGAGATCGTTATCGAAGGTGAAATACTCGCCGATGCGCACGAACCGGAAGGGCCGTTCAGCGAATTTACCGGTTACGCGTCGTTCCGCTCGACAGAAAATGTGTTTGTCGCCAAGCGCATCCGCATGCGCGCCGATCCGCTCTTCCACAGCGTGGTATCCGGCATGTCGCAGGACCACATTCTCGTGTCATGCATCACCCGCGAGGGCGAGATCCTCAACGCGCTGCGCCGCAATCTTCCGAACGTCAAGGCGGTGCACGTGCCACACACCACCTGCGGAGCCTTCATGGCCTTCATCTCCATGAAGAAGACGTCGGCCGGCGAACCGCACCAGGCGATCATGGCGGCTCTCGGCACCGAGTTCTACACCAAGTATGTGATCGTCGTAGACGACGACGTCGACGTATTCAGCCTCGCTGACGTGATGTGGGCGGTGGCGACGCGCGTGCGCGCGGAGAAAGACATCATCTTCATTCCGGGCGCCAAGGGGGCGATTCTCGACCCGACATCTGACCCCGATGACTTCACTGTCACGAAGATGGGCATCGATGCAACGAAGCCGTTTGGGGGGGATTTCGCCGCCCGGCTGACAATTTCGGATGAGCAGCGCGCTCGCGCGCGCGACATTCTGGCGAAAGCCGGTCTGAATTGATGTTTCACGCGTATCTAGCGTGCATTTGCGTTTGCGGCGGGATCGGCAACTTGTGCGTCCGGTACGGCCCGTCGCCGCGTTTCGCAGTTCGTGCCGCAGCGCAAGGGTGGATCGCCAGGGATCACTTGGCAAGATCTCGTCGCGAC
Organism: Xanthobacteraceae bacterium; assembly: GCA_030037185.1. The sequence continues at coordinate 8,037 of JASHRR010000053.1, forward strand.
GCTTCGCAGGCAACCAGGCTTATCCCCTGAAAGCCGCCGTGGCAGGTCGATGGCGTCCGCGCAAGCGCTTCAACCGCCGATGACAAACGTCTTCCGGCGGCGTACAAATCATTCATCTGCTTGGTTCATGACAAGGCGAAGTCCGATTGACGAGGCGGTCGATTAGCGGGGAACGCTATGGCAATAGACCTTACAGTGAATGGCGTGAGGCACTCAGTCGAGGTCTCGCCTGAAACGCCCCTGCTCTGGGTGATCCGCGATCAGCTCGGCCTCACCGGCACCAAGTTCAGCTGCGGCATTGCGCAATGCGGGGCCTGCACGCTGCACATTGACGGTCGACCGGTTCGCTCCTGCAGCGTTCCGGTCACGGCCGCGGCCGGCAAGGCGGTGACCACCATCGAAGGCTTGTCGGCCGACGGCACGCATCCCGTGCAGCTCGCCTGGATTGAGCTCGACGTGCCGCAATGCGGCTATTGCCAGTCAGGCATGATCATGAGCGTCGTGGCGCTGCTCAGGAGGACCCCCAATCCGACCGATGCGGAGATCGACGCGCAGGTCACCAATGCGTGCCGCTGCAGCACTTACCACCGCATCCGTCAGGCGATCCGACTGGTCGCCTCCCGGATGCCGGCGACAGGGAGGGCTCTGTAATGAGCGACAACGATCTCAGCAAGCCGGGCCTGTCGCGCCGCGATCTTCTCTCTACCGCCGCCGCCGCGACCGGCGCGCTCGTGGTCGGCTTCTGGATGCCGCAGCGTGCTAGCGGCCAAATCATAGATCCGGAAGGTGCCACCTGGGCCAGGGAGCCTGACACAAAGGAGATCAACGCCTGGGTTGTCGTCGCACCCGACGATAGCGTGACGATACGCATCGCCCAGACCGAACTCGGCCAAGGGGTGTGGACCTCCAATGCCATGATGATTGCCGAGGAACTGCAATGCGACTGGAGCAAAGTCTCCCCGCAATACGCTTCCGTCAATCGCGACGGCCGCGAAATGGCTCCGGAATGGACGCTTGAAGTCATGGGCAAGGGCGCCACCGACCCGTTTGGCGGCGGCGAGCCGGAATTCGGGCAGCGAAGCCGGACCGGCTCTGAGGGGATCCCGAACAGCCTTTACCGGCGAATGCGCACCAACGCCGCGGCGTCCGTCAAGGACGGCCGCTATTATCTTCAGCTTGCCGGCGCGGAAGCGCGCGAACGACTGCTGTTGGCGGCCGCCACATCCTGGGGGGTACCGGTCGAAGAGCTCAGTTCGGCCAATAGCGTGATCACCCACCGCCCGACCGGGCGCACAACCACATATGGCAAGGTGGCGCCGCTCGCTGCTTTGATGCCGCATCCCCATCCGGAGCGGATCCGCATCAAGCCTCCCGCGGAATGGACATTGATGGGCACCGAGCAGAAGAATCTCGATGTTCCTCTGAAAGTGACCGGCAAGACCATCTACGGTATCGATGTTCGCCTGCCCGGCATGAAATGGGCGGCCGTCAAGACCTGCCCGGTCTATGGCGGCACAGCGAAGAATTACGATTTCGAGCGGATCCGCAGCCAGCCCGGCGTCATCTCAGCCCTCAACATCCCAATCCCCGATCCGTCGTTGATCCGCGGCCATGTTTTCAGTGGTGGCGTCGCCGTCGTCGCCGAGAGCTGGTACCAAGCCAAGACGGCGCTCGATAAGATGCCGATCGAGTGGGATGTGCCGCCCGCCCATGCCGCGCTCAATACAACCAGCATACGCGCAGCGCTGATCGCCGCCCTGGACCAGCCCGGCCGTGTGCGCGCCAACCTCGGAGACTGCGACAGCGCCTTCTCGCGCAGCGCGAGGATCGTCGAAGCGACCTACTCAACGCCTTACCTTCCACGCGCCCGGATGGAGCCTGGAAACGCGACGGTGCTTGTCACCGACGACCGGGTCGATATCTGGATCGGTGACCAGAGCCCGCAGGAGACGCGCTACTCGGCTTCCCGGATCACCGGCATTCCGGAAGAGAACGTCTACCTCCACATGTGCCACCTGGGTGGCGGCTTCGGCCGCAATGGCAACGGTCCACAAGCCGAGCAGGCGATCTATATCGCCAACCAGAACCGCGGTACGCCGATCCACCTGCTGTGGACGCGCGAGGAAGACTTTATCGGCACGACCTATCGCTCCATGGGGGTTGCTCGCTTGCGCGCTGCGCTCGATCCCGAAGGCTGGCCGATCGCCATTGAAGTGCGGACCGCTATGGATGAGAAGGCCCCTGGTGCGATCGCCGCGTTCGACAAGGCGTCGCGTTACTACGCGCCCAATTACCGCTTCTCGACCCATAGCGCGGCCTTCCACATTCCGGTGGGTACGCGGCGCGGCGTCGGCGAGCCGGCGCACGATTTCTATCGTGAGAGCTTCATGGATGAGCTTGCCCACGTGGCTGGCAAGGACCCCTACCTTTATCGCCGCGAGCTGATCTCGCGCACCGACCTCCCCTACAAGGCTGACATGATCAAGGCGCTGGATACCGCAGCCGAGATGTCTGGCTGGAGCACGGCGCTGCCGCAAGGCGTGGCGCGGGCGATTGCGCTTGAGGAACGCGGGGCTGAGGGTGGTGGCCACGCCACCATCAGCGCCCAGGTCCACACCGTCGCAATCAGCAAGCAGGGCGAATTGCGGCTGCTGCGCGTTGACGTTGCGCATGAAGAAGGGTTCGGGTTGGTCAATCCGCTATCGGTCAGGAAACAGATCGAGGGCCAGATCACCTGGTTCTACAACGACACGATGCTTCAGGCATGCAATGTCACTGACGGCCGCATTGCGGAGAACAACTTCGACCGCTTCCCGCTCGCGCGCATCAACGAGAATCCGCCGGAGATCCATATCACTTTCTTCAAGACCGGGCATTGGCTGCGTGGCATGGGTCACGACCGCGGCACCTCGGTGCAATCCGGCATTGCTGATGCGATCTTCCTGATCACCGGGAAGCGTTATCGGGACCTACCATTGCGCAACCACGACCTGACCTGGAGTTGAAGCTCCTTCAGGAGAGAGATTTTCGAAGGGTAGGTTGTCCTTACGGATGCGGGGACGGCCGGTCTGCCTGAACAATCGAGGATTGCGGCAGGTAATGGTCGCTTGCCAAACCCTGCCACCGATAGCGTGGCGGGAAGCCGATGCAGACAATCGTGTAAGCTGTAGGAGTTTGAGCCGTCCGATCGCCCATTGTGGGCGAGCCGATAGCTGAAACCGCGCGGCGACCGACAGCGTTGCGACCGCCTATGTTATCGCGCGGTTCGTAGAGGTGTCGCAACCCATCCGCCAACCTGAAGGCGGGGGCTTTTGCCTCAGCCTCAACAGAACCGGCCTCCGGCCGGCGTGCTCTGAGCCCCCCGCCTAATCTAAAGACTGCCTAAAGACCGGGGCACGTCGCGCAATTTGATCGTGGACGCGCTAGAACCAGTCGCGTCCGACCGCGCAGCCTGGGAAAAATTCGGACCGCTATCCCCGCAAGTGGAGCTATAGTGGCCCCGTCGGTTTCCATATTGCAGGAGGACGCCACTATGAATTCGATTCGCCGCAATCTCATTCGCCACGGGACGGCATGGGTGGCCGTGGGTACGCTCGCCAACTCCGGACTTTTCACACCAAGGCCCGTACGTGCACAGGGCGCGGCGGGACTGCCGATGCCCGACGTCAAGGCGCTGGTTTTCGACACATTCGGCACCGTCGTCGATTGGCGCAATGGAGTTGCGCGCGAGGCGGAGCGAATTCTCAAGCCCCTGGGCTATGATCTCGACTGGCTCGCGTTCGCGGATGCCTGGCGCAAGGAATACGGGCCGAGCATGGAGGAAGTGCGAAGCGGCCGCCGGCCGTTCGTCAAGCTGGACATTCTGCATCGAGAAAATCTTGATCGGATTCGGCCGCGGTTCAAGCTCGACAAGCTCGCGGAGCCGACGATCGCGGAGCTTAACCTTGCCTGGCATAAGCTCGATGCCTGGCCGGACGTGGGCCCAGCCTTTGCCCGGCTGCACAAGCGGTTCCTGATGGCACCTTGCTCGAATGGCAACATTGCGCTGATGGCCGATGTGGCGCGGCGCAACAACATCCCGTGGGACGCTATCCTTGGTTCGGAGATCGCCCAGGGGTACAAGCCACAGCCGAAGGTTTACCTGGCGACTTGCGAGGCGTTCAATCTCAAGCCCGAGCAAGTCATGATGTGCGCCGCGCATAGCGGCGACTTGTCGTCCGCCCAGAAGCTCGGACTGCGCACAGGCCATATAGGGCGGCCGGGGGAGGGCGGTCCAGGTACGGGTGAGAGCGAACCCAAGGGGTCGTTCGACGTCGTGGGCAAGAACTTCCACGATTTTGCGGACAAGCTCGGGGTATAACTGCGCGACGGCTGAGACCGCGGCAACTGCATCGCGTGCGAGCGCAACGCGAAGGTCGCAAGCGGTCCCTCCCGCAACAGTGCTCGCGCCGGATCGGTCGGTTTTCATCCCCTGATCAACCAGCGGGCTTGATCGTGACCAGCCGGGGCCCGCGATGTCGCAAAACCTTTGTGAGGCAATAGCACTCGGTATCGCCAATGCGGCGTGGCACACCTGCGCCGCTACCGGCGGGCGCCCACCTGCTTCGCATCCACCTTCCGTCGCGCAGAAAAACGGCGCGATCGCTCGGCTTCAGCAGGACGAGGTACCACCAACATGCGCACGACCATCTCCATATCAACCATGACCTGCGTCGCGCTCACCGTGCTGCCGGCCGCTGCCGGCGACACGACTTACGAGCGGCTCGTCAATCCCGAGCCACAGAACTGGCTCATGCACCATCACGACTACAGCGCGCAACGCTACTCCCCGCTCGACAATATCAATCGCGCCAACATCCGGAACATGAGGTTGCTGTTCGCAGTAGCGCTCGGCGGCACCTCCAAGGACGACAGCCTCGAAGCGACGCCTCTCGTCGAAGATGGATTCTTGTACATCGCCGACAGCTCGGGGATTGTTTCGAAGGTCGACGTGCGCTCCGGCACCGCCGGCCCGATCGTCTGGAAGATGGACCCGGGCCAGGGAAAGCCCGACCGCGACCGCGGCGTTGCGCTATGGAACAACCTCGTCATCTCGGTCACGGGCTATGACGGACGTGTCATCGCGACCGACAAGGAAACCGGCACGGTCGTGTGGGACAAGAACCTCCTCGACAAAGACGAAGTTGGTCTCACCGAGCTCAGCGCGGCGCCGCTCGCCCTCAAGGACGCGATCCTGGTGCCTGCCTCCGGCGGCGACCACGGCACCCGCAGCTGGATCGCTTCGCTCGAGCCCAAAAGCGGCAGCCTGCTATGGAAGACTTTTTCGGTGCCGGCACCGGGCGAGCCCGGCAGCGAAACCTGGAAGGACAAGCACAATGCCTGGCGCACCGGCGGCGGCGCGTTCTACAGCACGGGCTCCTACGATCCCGTCACCAACCTGACCTATTGGGGCTCCGGCAACCCGGTGCCTGCCCTTGATGCGAGTTATCGGCCGGGCGACAATCTCTACACCAACAGCGCAATCGCCTTCGATGCCGCGACAGGCAAGATCAGGTGGTATCACCAGTACACGCCCAACGATAACCGCGACTACGACGAAACTGGCAGCCACATCCTCATCGACACCAAGATCGATAGCGAGGATCGCAGGATCCTGTTTCATCCGGGCCGTAACGGCTTCGCGTATACCTTCGATCGCATCAACGGGCAGTTCCTCAAGGCGGTGCAGACGGTCAAGCAGCTGAATTGGACCAAGGGTATCGACCCCAAGACCGGCAAGCCCGTTGACTACGATCCGAGCCGGGACATCCAAATCTATGCGGCCGCGGCGAACTCGGTCGAGGACAAGGCCGCCCGGCAGGTATGTCCCAACGTTGCGGGCGGCACCAACTACTGGCCGTCCTCCTACAGCCGCAGGACCGGGCTCTTGTACGTACCGCTCCAAGAAGGCTGCAGCCAGATCACGACCGACACCAGCGCCCATGTGATCGGCCGCATCACCGGCGGCATCACGGGCGGCGCCGGCCCCGTCACCGGCGGCCTCATCGCGATCGACCCGGCGGGCGCGGCCGTGAAAAAGCGCCTCGACCTGCCGTATCCGAATCCGGCGGGGGCGCTCACTACCGCCGGCGGCATCGTCGTTACCGCCATGATCGACGGAACGATCCTCGCCTATGACGATCAGACCTTCGACGAGCTGTGGCGCATCAATGTCGGCTCTGGCTTTAACGCGGCGCCGATGACCTACGCGGTCAACGGCAAGCAATACATTGCGATTGCATCAGGCCTGTGCTGCGACGGGCGCGGCGCGCCGCTGCCCCGCAATAGCCGCGGCCGCGTCGCCCGCACGCCGGAACTGCGCATGCAGGGCAACGCTACCGTCGTGTGGGTGTTCGGGCTGTGAGGTGACGCGGGATGAACTTCGCTTTCTGGCGCCTCGCCTCTGGCGGGCCGCTCGGTTCTCTGGAGCTGTTCCCTTTCGAGTAGAACCGCACCGTTCCCGAGCTTGCTCAAGCTGTCGCCCGGTTTCGAAGAGAACAATCGTCCACAGAGAGACGCCTGCAGCCGATACACCCGTTGAGCTGATCGCGAAGCCGGGCGAGGCAATCCGATCGGTCAACATGTCCCTCAAGATCGTGGAGAGGCGTTTTGGAAGATGCGGATAGCCAAGCGCCATCCGCCGCCGCGCGGTTTGCGCTGATCGGCGCGGCTGGCGAGCTTACGACGGCGGTGCGAGCGCGACGACGACCACGCGATGGGTCGCTTCCCTTGGTGTGACCGCTGGGGCGCCTACCGACCTTCTCTCTCCGTGAGCGACGTCTATGACCACGTTTATCACCTGGAGTCAGATTTGACGGTGCCGCCGATGGAGGGAGCGCTAGGAATGTCCTCCTTGGATTATTCGGAGCGTCGGCCGGTCTCGCTTCAGATTGGAGATTGCGCGATCGGTAACGTCGACGTCTTCGGTGTTGCGCTCGGCGGAGCCGGCGAGGGAGCGGAATGACAGCACAGTGGCGGACTGCAGTGGTCGCTCACCGACGCACCGGCAAACGAAAGTCAATTTCTCAAGACGGCGCTGCACGCGATGCCTCTCGAAGGTGAGCGTCCGTCGAATTTGCGACGCCCACGGATCCTCGAAATACCGGAGCCGACATTCCTCGACATGGTGGTCGATGGCGGCAAGCATGTACTTTAGATCCGTGATTTCGGCGTTGACTTTTTTAAGATCAATTGCCATAGCGTCGCTCCCGCGGCTACTGTTCGCGTTTCGGCGGCCGAACGCGACCTCCCTGAAAAGCAATTGGCCCCGGTATTGGTTGCCAGGGCCAATGATGGCCAATGACCAGCCAGAGGGGCGTCGGGAAGGCGGGCATTGACCGGCGGCCAGAGAACCACACGGCGCTAATGGCCGTCTGTCCGTTGGGCGGCTTTGCGGCAAGAACAATCTGGGGAAAAAGAGCCCCCGCGGGGTCCGCACGAAGGCGTCTGAGTGTGCGCGGTCGACCCTCAGGTATCGGGAGAAGCAGAGACGCGTGAGCGTATCCCGGCCGCCAGGCCCGCCTTTCCTCGCAGCACTCGCTGGATCGCGCGCCAGGAAGTTACCCCGGTTCGTCGGCTACTAGCGCCGCGGCTCAAATGCGTGCTCGTGGCCACGTAAGGATAGCGGGCGGCGATGATTTCGGCCTCTTCGACCGTGCCCAACTGGTGAGCGTTGCGTTGTACGCATGCGGCTTCGATGAACGCAGACGCGGGATCATCGAGCGGGGCGGGCGGGCGGCACGGAATCGACCTCCGTGATCGAGAACACCATTGTATGTAACAGCCGCCGCCAGCCACAAGACGTGGCGCTCAAGCGCGGTGCCGACCCCAACGATGAAGAGACGGCGTATCAGGTCATCGAAACGCGGAGACACGGCGCTGCAAATTCTGCTCGACAGCGGCAAACTGAACGCGCGCAGCATGGGCACCTTGCTTCGGCGCTAATGCAATTGGCATGATCCGGAAGGTCCTCAGCCCCGGAGTTCAGCCTCATGTCACTACCACCATCAGGGTTACAGTAACTTGCCGGTGAGTGCTGCGCCGTGAGCAAATCGCGTGTGGTTCATTTGTGCACCTAGTTAGTTCGTTGTTCTGCCTGGTACCGTGCCCGTTGGCGGGAGCGGCTCTTGTGCCGGCCGAATCGCAAGCGCCGACCGAGCAGCTCAGGGCCCGGCCTTGGATGCCGGTAGCCAAACGTCCGTCGAGCATCTGGCACGCCGGCCAGTCGGGCTGCGGCGTCTTGCCCCGCGGCGGGTAGTGGGTTTTGCGCCGCCGCACTATAACTTAGTTTTCCCCATCTCGGAGACATTATCGGCGTAAGTGGTGGCGAACCCGCACTCCATCTGGGATTGGCCCTAAAGTATTCGTATATAGCTCGATGGCAGGCCGAACCCAGTATGGAGTTGAAAGCCGGTGTGGCTTCCTTTCATAGTCGATTCGGCGCTGTATCGGCCATTGGCGCGGAGGGCTAAGTCGGTGACATCAAGCTGGACGCGGCGCGACTCCTTTCAGAGCCACGAACCTGATCATCCCGCCCCCCCGGCTATGGATGAACTTAGCAGATCGAGGTTTAAAACCACTATCTTTCAGCAGAGACTCTAATTCATACTTCCAATAATGTTTGACATATGGATTGAGCCAAGTATCAGCTAATTCGCATTCAGATTTTTCGTGATTTTCATACCATTGTCGGGAAGGATGATATTCGCTCAATTCTCGCAGATATTTATCTACAGCGGCAGCATCCTTCAGTTGCACAGTCTCATGACGCAACTTTTCGATGAATCCTCTCGAGTTAGCGTCATACACCATCCCGATGAAGCCGCCGGGATTGTCTAAATAATCCCACACTTTTCGGACAAACGCTTTGTCGTCTCTATTGTGGTGGAGGACCCCATCGGCATACATTGCGCCGAATTTTCCGCTAAATTGATGATCTATAAAATCACCAACAACATAAGAAACATTAGTAATACCTTCATGTTCCGCGACTTTCTTGGCAATTTCCACTGAAGCTTCTGACAAATCGATGCCTAGTACCTGACAATCTGGATGCTGATTTGCAATGATATTAGCCTCGACTGTTCCACAGCCAATCACCAGAATGTTCTTATTGTCAAATTCACCATCTACAGAAATAGGATGATGACAACTGCCTGTTTTGTACGAATTTGGATTCGGATAAGGATATTTAGTATAAAATTTTCGAATCGCTTCGTTCAACATGGATCAGCCTCCTCATCGAACTCCTTCGAGTCTTAGTCAAAGGTATATTCTGTCCGATCCATGATGTCGCCACTCTGCGCGAACTCCTCGGAGCATAGAACTTTGGCTGTCGCCAACATGCCGCTCACGCTGAGGCTGCCGTTAGGGCACGTGTTTCTCTCAATTACGTTCTTCCGCAGCGCCTCACTGCCGAGCATTTGCATTGCCTTATTGTGGCGGGCTATCGTTCGTGCCGAATAAGCCGCGAAAACAGAACGAGTAAGCTCCAAGCCGGCAGAGCGGGGACGCCCCGGCTTGCCGGTCTTATCAGGCGATCCCTGGCGTTTCACCCGCATGTAATGCTTGGCGCATAGGCCTTTCGCGACAGGTTTAGCGTCGCACCCTTCAATGCTGCACATTACGGATGCTTAACAGATTATCTGCCAATTGGCAAGAAATGCGTTAAAGCAAGTGCCCGCCAGAGTACGGCGCGGCACTACCGAGGCGGAGATATAGCAATTTATGCAAGCGGAACCCGTTTCTTGTGCGAGCAGTCAGACTGCCATTCGGAAATGGCGAGCGTCCAATTCGAAAGCCGCTTGGGACAGCAGCGGCGCTCCACCGCGTCAAGCGCGGCGCAACACCTTGTTGAACACCGCGCCGATAAGCATCCTCATCCGCCGGGGGCATCAGTTCGGTGGGCATGCGGATTTGGGGAAACCAGAACGTCTTCGGCGTTCGAATTCAAGCGCGCCACCGTCAACCGAGCCGAATCGCAGACTGAGAAGGTCGCGCACATAGTTCTGGTACAGCTTCCACGGCTTCTTCGAGCCCTGGCGTGGCAATCGATAGATTGCGCGCTGGACATAGCCGGAGGAGAAATCGATCAACGGCTCGCGCTTTACCGAAGGATCGCGCAGGCGCGGCGTGCACGCCACATAGCCGCGCCGGTCCATGTGGTTGATGAGCCGTGCGACATAAGCGCAAGTCAGATCGCACTTGAGCGTCCAAGATGCATTGGTGTAGCCGAACGCAACGAACAGGTTCGGCACGTCGCTGAACATCACGCCCTTGAAGTTCGTCGTCTCCGAGAACTTCACCGGACTGCCGTCGATGACGATTTGGATGCCGCCAAGCAACAATATGTTTAGCCCGGTGGCGGCGATGATGATGTCAGCGGCGAGCTCTCGGTCGGATTGTAGCCGAATGCCACTCTCAGTAAAGGTCGCGATCCAATCGGTAACGACGCCTGCCTTGCCAGCCTTAATGGTGCGGAAGAAATCCGCGTCGGGCGCAAAACACAGTCGCTGCCGCCAGGGATTGTAGTTCGGTGTGAAGTGAGTTTTCACGTCGTAGTCGGCGCCAAGCTCTGCACTCGCCTGGCTAATCACCCATTTTTTAACCGCCTCAGGCTTGCGCCGACATAAGTAAAAAAAATAAACTCCGGACAGCACGTAATACCAGCGCGCGATGGCGTAAGCGATCTTCACCGGCACCCGGCCGCGCAGCATCCTGGCAAGCGCGTCCTGCGATGGCCGCGCCAAGATATAGGTCGGGGAGCGCTGCAGCATGGTCACATGCGCGGCTTTCTCGGCAAGCACCGGAATAATCGTCACGGCGGTCGCGCCGCTGCCGATCACCACAACCCGCTTGCCTGCATAATCGAGAGTCTGCGGCCATTGCTGCGGGTGGACGATGGGGCCAGCGAATTTTTCCGCGCCGGGAAATTCGGGCACGTACCCGTTTGCATAGTCATAATAGCCGGTGCAGCTGAACAGAAAATTACCGGTGAGGCAAACCGGCTCCCGTTCGGCGTCGCATTCGACCTCGACGGTCCACAGGGCATCAGCGGAAGACCACGACGCGCTCTTCACTCGGTGGCGGAAGCGAATCTTGCGGTCGATGCCGTAGGCTTCCGCCGTCTCGCGAATGTAAGTGCGGATTGACTCGCCGTCGGCGATCGCGGCGGTCGCCCCCCACGGCCGGAACGGATAGCCAAACGTGAACATGTCCGAATCGGAACGGATGCCCGGATAGCGAAACAGGTCCCATGTGCCGCCGATCGCATCGCGGGCTTCGAGGATGACGAAAGACTTGTCGCGGCACGACGTCTGCAGATGATAGGCCGCATCGATGCCGGAAAGCCCGCTGCCGACGACGATAACATCAAAATGTTCAGCCATGATGGTACCTCGGCTCACGCTACGTTCATTTTCGGCTCATGTTTGCGCCACCGTCGCAAGCCTGCCCTCGGCTGTGACCACACGCTGCGCCATACGGACGATGAACGCCGCCGCGCGATCGGCCGATGTAATCAGTATCATATGTCCACCGCCTTCAATCAGCTCGAGATCGGCGCCCGCCACTTTCGCCGCCAGTCCTTTGCCATGCAGCACCGGGTCGAGGATCCGATCGCCGGTACCGTAGAGGATGCCGACCGGTACCGTCAGCTCTTTGTATCGCGACGGCATCTCGCCGAGTTCGGCGGACGTTCCCATCAGATCGGTGGACGCACCGATGAGACTGCAGGGTCGCAAGTTCAATAGTCCGCCGCCCGCAACAGCAAAATCGTGCGGGACCGGCTGCGGGCCGAACAGCATCGCCAGCGCCCGCTCGCGGTTCACGATCGACAGCGGAGTTGCCAAGGTCCACGCGACAAGGCGACGCAACAGCGGCGAGGCAATGGCCATGCCGTCGAAGGGCGGCGGCACGCGTTCCGGCCGGTGCGTCACCGGTGCCAGTAGCGCCAAACCGGCGACCTGCTCCGGGTGGTTCAGGGCCAACGCCAGCGCGATCGCTCCGCCGAGCGAATGCCCGACGATCAACGGCCGCCCGAGCTTAAGCTCCTGGCAGAAACCACTGATCATCCGCGCTTGGGCGGTGATCGTCGCTGATGCTCCTTTCGGTCGGGTGGAATACCCGCTGCCGGGCCGATCCAGAACGATGACGCGGAAGTGGAGCGTCAGCTTGCCGAGCAGCGAATAGGTGAAGTTAAGCATCTGCCCGGCAAGGCCGTGAACAAGCAGGAGGGTTGGCCCGGTTCCTTCATCGAGATAGTGAATGCGGGCGCCGTCGACGTCGATGAAACGTCCGCGCGGCGGCAGTCTGTTCTCGACTTGCCGCGCCGTCCAGGCCGTATAGAGAACAAGGCCGGCCACGATCACGCCGACGAGTGCGACGACGATACCCACGATCCAGGCGATCATTGTTTTTCGCTCCTTACCTGACCCAGTCACTGTATGTCACGGGCATCAGCCGTTCGACGAGGGCCGCATATTTGGCGCCTTGCCCACGGCCAGACACGCCGACGGGGCTTCTGACAAGTCACCGAGCGGTCGAGACCGCGAACTCAAAAAAGACCGTCACGAAACTTCTACCACTTGAGTGCAGCAGCGGGCGGAGCGAAAGGCAAGCAGGGATCGCATCATTTGCAGCGGTGGAACAAGACCCGCCCCGCAGGAATAAGTTTGAGCAGGATATCGTAGTCGCTGACATTGCCGGTCAGCACGACCAAAGCAAAGCCTCTGCGCCTGCAGGAACAGCACGCAATGCTGGAGAGCGAGCAGCCTGCTGTCTGTCTCGTGTCCCCGGAGACGGCGCACGATACCCGAAAGCGGCGCCGCTCGTCCGAGGATTTCCATGTCAGGCGCGAATATGCGATGGGGCGGCATAGTCTTGCTCTGCTTGCCGATCAGCTCGACGACGTCCGCGGTTGGCCGATCAGACAAATCGAGTAACGAACGCAAGCTCGCCGTCACCTCGCGGCGCCAGCGTCTTCTGCGGATCGAACCGCGCCCAGCGCCGCGCGGAATCGAAATCGAACTACACCACCTCAGTAACCCAGCTTCAGATCCGGGGCGACGTCGCCGCGAGATTCGTTGAACGCATCCGTGACGTTGTCCTCAAGCACGACCGTAGCCAGAGCGACCTCGATCAAGTCCGTATCGCTCGCGATACCTGTCTGCCGTTTGGCTTGCCTGACCAAGGCCGGACTCACCCTGCCGCCGATGCCCGCATGACCGCCTCGAACCGTGCTTTGCTGATGACGCCGTGACCAGTCTTGGTATCCCGCTGAACGACCTCCGTCCGCCCTGCCCCCGCCTTAGAATGGCCTCCGGCCGACTGCTTTGCCGCGCGTTCTGTGCGCCGGCTTGCTGACGCCCTCGCCATCATGATCGCCCTCAGTTGGGCAAAATTAAATTCGTTGAAGCTACGGATTCAACAAGGGAATTCAATCACCTTAACGGCCGCAGCACGGCTAGCCGTCACGCAACCAGCTTGGATGCTCCATCGGCGCGAACGACCATGTCAGGTCACCCATCCACAGGATTTAGCGGCGGCCGATTGGCAAGAAGCCGTTGCATGCCATGATGCGTGGCGATGGCGGCCGGATTCGGGAGACAATAGCGATGCTGGGTATCTGTGAAGAATTGGCGGAACTGCTGAGCACGGTCCGGCGGCCGGGCGACTTCTTCGCCTCCGGCCGCCTGGAGCTTCAGACCCCCCGCCTGACGGTCGACGGCGTCGGCCAGATCGCATTGCCGCTCCTTCCTGCTCAGGCTGAGCAGTTGATCGGGGCTGCCGAGCGCGCGCCCTATGGACGCGGAGGAACGACGATCGTCGATACAAGCGTGCGGCGAACATGGCAGATCGGGCCGGATCGGGTGCACGTTGGCGGCAAGCACTGGCAGGCCACGCTCGACCGGGCCGTCGCGCTGGCTGCCCAGGGACTGGGCGTCGACGAATCAGTTGCGGCTGCGCTCTACAAACTGCTCATCTACGATGAAGGCAGCTTCTTCGTCAGCCACCGCGATACCGAGAAGGAGCCGGGCATGTTCGCAACGCTCGTGCTGGCGCTGCCATCGGCGTCGTCGGGCGGGGAGCTCGTGGTGCGTCACCACGAGCGCGAAGTGAAGCTCGACCTCGCGAACGACGATCCTTCCGAGCTGACGTTTGCCGCCTTCTATGCGGACTGCATGCACGAGGTTCTTCCAATCACTGCCGGCTGCAGGGCGACGCTGGTCTACAACCTCATACGCAAGGGCGAGGGCGGCGCCCTCAGGCCGCCGGACCATCAGGCGGAAACGGCGCAGGCCACGGCGTTGCTTCAGAAATGGAGGAACAGCAAAACGGGGGCGGACGACGGCGTACCGGAGAAAGTGGTCTACCCGCTCGAGCATGCCTATTCGCTGGCGGAGCTCGACTTCTCCAAACTCAAGGGCGCCGATTGTGCGGTCGCTGCGGTCCTCGGGTCGGCAGCGCCGCAGGCCGGGTGCGATCTGCATCTGGCGCTCGTCTCGATCGAGGAAACCGGATCGGCGCAATACAACGGCTCATATCGAAGCCGCTACCGCCGCTATAACGATGACGACGACGATGAATTCGAGGCGGGCGAAGTGTTCGACCACTCCGAGCTTCTGACCGAGTGGCGGCGCGCGGATGGCGAGCGGTTGACGCTCGGGGAGATTCCGATCGAAGACGGCGAGGTATCGCCGCCCGACGCCCTTCAGGACATGGAGCCCGACGAAGAACAGTTTCATGAGGCCACGGGCAACGAAGGCGCCTCCTTCGAGCGCACGTACCGCCGTGCCGCCCTGGTGCTTTGGCCACGGCAACGTCGGCTCGCGGTGCTCAACCAGGCGGGCCTTGCAGCGACGCAACCCTATCTTGAGTCGCTGGCGGCGAAATGGATCGACGACGGCGCGCAGCCGGATTCGGCGCTCTGGATCGAGGCACACGAACTCTCCGGACATGTGCTCGATACCTGGCCCCGGGCGGCTTGGTACGGTAGCGGCGACGACGATGATAACTCAGCCAATGGCGTGGGAGACGACAGGCGCTCGGAGCTAGCGCGTTTCCTCTCCACCCTGACCACGCTCAAGGACGCGACGCGAATCGAGGCCACCCTCGCTTTCATGACCGCCCGTCGCGGGCACGACAAGAGCGAAAACGCCGCAATTCTCGCGGCCGTCGCCCTGTTTCCAGCGGAGCGCGCGGCCCGATTTATCGAAGCGATCATTGCAAGCCACGCAACCGATGCCCTTGCGCCCTGTTGCGCCCTCCTGGAGGCGGCCATCACGGGTCCCTTCGCGGCAGAACCAAAGCGTCTCGCCGCCGCTGCCGCAGGCCTGATCTCCGCGCTGCCAGGCGAACCGGCGCGCGCCCCCGTTGATCAGTGGGGACGCCCGCGCCACGTCACCCCCGGCGTGGGTGTCGTTGCCGATCTCGTGGGGATCGCCGAATCGTTTGATGCCGAACTGGCTGGGCGATTGGCCGGGCATCTGCTCGCCTGGCCGAAGACCTACAGCCTCGACCGCGCTGTGGTTCCGGCCGTAAAGCGTCTTCTGGAAGGTGGTGCACAAAGATCCGGCGCGGCCATGACGGACTTGATTACGGCCTGTCTTGCGCATGTTGAGAAGCGGGCGGCCGAACCGCTGGAGGCGCCGCGGAACTGGACGCGCGCCAGCGATATCCGTTGCTCATGCGAGCATTGCGCTGCCCTCTGTCGATTCCTGATGAGCCCCGAGACGGAAACGTGGACGCTCAAGGCCAGAGCGGAGATCCGCAGCCATGTGGAGGGAAAGATCAGGACGGCGGGCGCCGACCTCGATGTCACAACGCTGCGCCGCAGCTCGCCCCACGGTCTCGTCTGCCGGAAAAACAGCGCCAGCTATGACCGCCGCGTCGCCCAGCGCGGCAAGGATTTGGCGGATATCGCGATGCTGAGGCGGACGGAGGACACCGCCTCCCCGCTGCCCCCCCATGCGTTGGCCTGTGCTAACCTTTGCTAGCCTTCGCGTAACCCCCACCACAAGCGGACAACTCGATACATCGACGCTGTGCAAGCCTGTGCTTCGCCTTTGCTACGGACCGTCGGTTAGACGTAGGAAACGCTGCGGGTTGCGGAGGAAGATTCAGGTTGGGAGGACGGCATGGCACTGACGGCATTGCGAGCAAGCCTGCTCCAGAAAGCCCCAGGCGCTCGGCGCGGGCAAGCATCATGACGAACACGGCCTCTACCTCGAAGTTCACAACGCAACTTCAAAGTCTTGGACCGGCCGTTACACGATCGCCGGCAAACCGCGGTGGATCGGCATAGGCCCGGCCAAAGATGTTCCGCTCAAGCGCGCCCGCGAGCTGCCGCGGATAACCGGCGCCTGGTCGCCGAGGGCACCGATCCGCGGCGAGCTCCGTCGCCGCCAGCAAGCCGCTGCCGCGGTCGAGGCCGCCAAGGTCGCAACCCTTCGAGCAAATAGGCGAGCGCTTCATTGCCAGCCATGAGAGCGGCTGGAGGAGCCGATCGACACTGCCTTGGCGATGACGATCCTGGAACCGTTGTGGCGCACGAAGGCCGAAACACTCCGCACCGACACGTTCGATCGGCTACGCGACAAAAAAGGACGATTAATCCCAACCGTGACGGCGCGGCATCCGTCCGATAGCGCGCGAAAAAATCATCGCGGTCGCACGCTCGCACGAAGATCGCACCTAGAGGCGCTTAAAGACACGCGGGGCGTTCTCGACGTTGCGAGAGCACTCGGCTAAAACGGCGGGCCTCACAAGTTCAAAGCTCATGCCGTGCTCGGGCGGTTAGAGAAGGCAAAACTGGTGAAGAACATGGAGCGCGGGCGGTATGTGCTTACGCCTAAAAGGCCGGAAATCGGCCAGGATGGCGGGGGGGGGGACAAATGATTTCAGTGACGAGTTCAGGAGGGCGTACGGCTTCTGTCCTGGCTCCGTCCTGTTTTCGTCTGTAGCACGCAAGACCAGGACGACCTTGACGGCAGAGAGAAAAGGCAAGCGCGACCAATACCCTTATGGTCTTCAGCCGGCCCTGGCAAAAAAGGCGGTGCTTTAGCACCCTTTTGCCTGCGTCCGCCAACCGGCTTGTAGAGAAAGCTCGTCTTCTGCGTCTGACCGAACCGACGAAGCGAATATTCTTGGCTCCCTAGTTTGACAGAGTCACACTCGC
>JASHRR010000510.1 GCA_030037185.1 Xanthobacteraceae bacterium
GCGCCTTGGCAGCCGCACCTATGCTCACGAATCTGTTCATATTGGGTAGGCTAGCGTAATTGGAGAGAAATCAAACGGACTGCTCACCGCCCTGAAAAATCTAGGCAATCGTTTCTGGAGGAGGGGCCTTCGTGTCGGACTTTATCTCGTCGGCATATCGCTTCTGCGAAAGCGTCGGCAGCATTAGCCGGCCACACGACATCTTGCCCGCGGTCGATTCTATCAGCAAACAGCGCCGACTCCGATTATTTGCGATATGGATTGTGCCGCAACATCCTGAGGATTTCGCCGCCTGGAAATTAGACGAGACGCTCTTTTGCAATCCGCAATATGAGTACTTGGCCACGGCTGCGCAGCGAGCCAATTGGCAGGACACGGTGGTGTCCCTGACAAGGCAGTACGGCAGTCCGCTCGCCGTCTATGGCCGCTCACGTGATTTCCCGATCACACTGACCGAGGCGATGCGCGATTTGCGTCTGAGCGGTAAGCATGATTGGGCATTCCCCCTGCTTCGTCGCTATGGCGCCCGTGATGGACTCTATTGCCCGAGCCGCAATTGGCAGTGCTTTTTTGCCTCATCCAAGGTCTTAAAGACGCCAGACGTTGGCCCGGTCACGCGTGCTATTCTCCACCTGGTTTGCGGCGCCGCGTGCGACAGGATCGGGCAGTTAACGAAACGACCAGCCGCCTGGAAAATCAAGTTGAGCGCGCGCGAGCTCGAGGTCTTGCGCTTGTCGAGCCACGGTAAGAGCAACCGCAAAATCGCGGAGGAGCTGCACATCTCCCCCGAAACGGTCAAGACCCACACCAAACGCATCATGCGCAAGCTTGAGGCGAAGAATTTTGGCCATGCTTTGCTGAATGCGGTGCGCCAGCGCCTGATCGATTAAGCCCGCCGCGGTGCGGATCACGCCCAAGCGCCTTCTCGCGGATCGCCAGCGCTCGCTTGTGGACCAGCTCGGCGTCGGCGTAGCGTCCCCGGGCACGATAGAGCTCAGCCAGACTGTCGAGCGATTGCGCAACGTCCGAATGGCCGGAACCGAGCACCTTCTTGGTGATCGCCGGACGTGTTCCGCCAGCGGCACAGCTTCAGCGAATTTCCCCGCTCGATTACAGTTCCTTTACTCTGCGCTCGGCCGACTCCAACCGAGACTTCCGCGTCTCCAGTGATCACCGAACTCGTACTTCATGGTACCCCATCATCTGGGGCCGTGCTCGTCGAGCACCAAGCCGGCGGCGATGGTGCGTTCGTCGTTACCGGCGCGGCCACAGCTTCTTGAAAATCGTGATGTCGGTCCGCCGTTTTATAACCGGTCGGAAGCGGCCGGGATGAAACGCCCTTCTACGGCATCGGTGCCCCGATAGAATACCCGGAGTCCATCGAGGTGGACGCCCCGCCAGGGCCACTTCCAGGAGGAAGCACAGCTCGATTGCGGGGATAACGTAGACTTTCCCGGCGACGAGTACATTGCGGCCAGGCACCAGCCGCTGGAGATCTTGTAACCTGTCTTGCGGGATATACTGAATTCCCGTCACACATCGGACATTGCTTCGCCGTCCAGCAGGCGGCCGACGAAACGAAGGCGCTCTTTTTTCCACGGCATCTACACCTCTCGCGTAAGAAGTGCGGGAAAGTGTAACCCATGTGTCCGGTACGAAATGGAAGCTATGTCTCGGGCACTTTCTGAATTACGTGCTCACCTGCGGGCAACGATATGGGCAACGAAAAGGCCTATGTCCGCGACGCCGACATGTTCCGAGACCACGCCCGGCGCGTGAGTGCTGTGAGGAAGGCGCGGCTGCCGGCCGGGCAGATGGCAATTTTGCCGCCACTTGACGGCGTAGTATTGCCACCCATCTTGGTCTGGCTGGGAGTATGGCACATGAAGACGACACTTGATATATCCGACCCACTCTTACGTGAAGCGCGAAAAATTGCGTCTCGCGAGCGCACTACCCTCGGTGCGCTGGTAGAACAGGGTCTGCGTAAGATTATCGCTGAGCGAAAAAACGCGCGTGCTTCCCGGCTGCGCAAAGTGACGTTTGATGGGCAGGGATTGGCTCCCGAGTTGCGGGATGTCGATTCGGACAAAATTCGTGATCTCGCGTACGAGGGGCGTGGGGGATGATTGCTATCGACACTAACGTATTGGTTTACGCCCACCGTCAGGACGCTCCGTTTCATCAGCAGGCGGCACGCTGCGTCGCTCAAGTGGCGGAAGGCCGCGCCGCGTGGGCAATCCCTTGGCCTTGCCTGCATGAATTTCTCGCTATTGTGACCCGTCAGGGAATATACCGGCCGCCCACGCCACTCTCCGTTGCCCTCGACCATGTTGATTCGTTGCTGGAGTCCCCTACCCTGGTCCTGCTTGCAGAATCGGAGCAGCATTGGGGGGATTTGCGGGACTTGCTGATAACGAGCCAGGTGCAGGTGCGCGCGTGCATGATGCACGGATTGCGGCCCTTTGCCGGGAGCACGGCGTGCGCGAACTATGGTCGTCGGATCGCGACTTTGGCCGCTTTCCGGGCCTCGAAGTCGTAAATCCGCTGGTACATTAAAAATAGCTTAAATTACATT
>JASHRR010000054.1 GCA_030037185.1 Xanthobacteraceae bacterium
GCCACCGACGGGCCAGACACCTGAGGCAACATCGCTCGCCATGTTTCCACGCCATCAAATGCGGACGGAGGACTTTTCCGGACCAACTGGAGCTACCGACAAACACACAAGCTCACCCCTCCGGCCAGCGGCTCGACCCGCGTTTGAAGCCGTTCCTAGGCGATTCGCGTTCGACCGGCTATCGCTGCCCGCCTCAGTCAGGTTCCCCATGCCACGGCAGCGAGAAACTCACTGTAAGGCATCGCCGGCCGAATGTGAATTAATGCTGAATTGCCCGTATTCCACAGCGGAAATCTCAAAAATTTCCTTGGCACGGCCGGCTGTCAGAACTCTACAGCCAGCGACGTTGGCCGCCGCAACGGCAGCTCGCGCCCTGTCGGACAGCTCCCTGCCGCCGGCCGGGGCCGACCGGCATAATCGCCCCCCACGCCGCGGCTCGTCGGTCGCATAAGATGCATGTCGGAGCAGCGGCCGGCTCCGGCCGGTCGGCAATGAAAGATGATGTCGGAAGGTTTTGATCGTGCCGTAAGAACCGCGCCGAGCGTTGTGGCACCGGGTGGACACGGCACGAGCGCGCCTTTGCCCACCCTAAAAGTTCCCGGACCGTACCCGCACGTCTGAAAAAGGCCCGGTCACTTCGTCGTTTTCAGATATGCCTGCGACTCCGCCTCGTCCCTGGTCGGCGTCACCTTGTCGGGATCGATGCGCACCATCACGTAGTCGATGTGATCGTCGATCTTGGTAAACCAGTGCCCGGTGCCGGCCGGAATGATCACCACGTCGCCGGGTTTTAGCTGATAGGCCACGCCATTGCGAATGGTCTCGCCGTTATTGCCTGGTCCGTTGAACAGCCGTACGGTTTCCGATGTCGCGGGACGTCGCTTCATCCCGGCAATATCAGGCCCAAGCACCAGCGTGGCTGACCCGTCGATGATGTGATAGACTTCGCTGACGAGATCGTGCTCGGCAACCGATGCCGGCGCCGGCGCATCGAGCTTGCCGCGATGCACCATGCCGATGCCGATGTGGGCCTTGCCGATGTCGACGTCGCGCACCTGTTGATCGACTCGCTTCTCGGCGATCGCTTTTTGGGTATAGGCCTGCAGCTCCGCAAGCGGCACGTAGGTCCCCGGGCACATCTTGCAGCTCGGCTGCGGCTCGTTGCTCTGCGCGGCAAGCGGAGTGACGAGGCAAATGACGGCGGCGAATCCCAACATCGTGCTTTTCATGCTAACCTCCCGATTTTCTGGATGCTGCGCTGGTGGTGGCGGTTGTTCAGATCGGCGAGCGGTGAAACCAGACACTGCACCGCCAGCATAAAACGGTTGCCGAGCATCGACAAGCTCACCCACCCTTGTTGGCCCGTGTTGGAGGACCCCGAGCGTGCAAAGCAAACAATCAAATCAACCTCTGCGCAGATCGCCTG
Source organism: Xanthobacteraceae bacterium (assembly GCA_030037185.1). The sequence continues at coordinate 1,427 of JASHRR010000054.1, forward strand.
GGCGGCTTGCCGCCTTGGGGCTGCTGATCGCGGGCTGGGCGCAGCCGGTGGCCGCCGCGGAACTGACGCATCTCAAGGTCGGCATTTCCGAGCCCGTGAATACGGTGCTCGCCTTGTGGATGGCGCGGGCCGGAGGCCTTTATGCGGCCCAAGGTCTAGACGTGGAAATCCGCAACATGAACGGCGGTAGCCGGGGCGCGCAGGAACTGCAATCCGGGCGCATCGATGCGATGCATGTCGGACTGTCCTCGGTGATCAGGCTCAACCAGGACGGCGGCGATCTGCGCACCATTGCGTCGCTCAGCAACGTCATCCGCTTCACTTTCTTCGCTGCACCCGGCGTGAAGACCCCGGCCGATCTCAAAGGCGGCGTGGTCGGGGTCAGCGCCTTCGGCTCGGAAAGCGATTCCACCGTCACGCTGGCGCTTGGGCGCCTCGGCCTGCGGCGGGACGATGTTGTCCTTAAGGAGTATGGCGGCGGCATGCGGCGCCTGGAGGCGCTCAAGTCCGGCGAGATCAAAGGCACCGCCATCAACGAGCCGGTGGCGAGCCTCGCCCGCGAGGCTCGCCTCACCGCGATGGTCGACCTCGCGGCCGAGCAGATCCCGTGGCTGTTCAGCAGCATCGTGGTGAAGGCGAACTCTCTCCACAGCCGACGCGATGTGCTGATGCGGTTTCTCAAAGCCACGGTCGAGGGCAACTATCTAGCTTTGAGCGACGAGAAGCGCGCCAAGCAGGTGCTCGCCCGGGAGGCGGGGATCGTCGAGGCCAACATCATCGATGCGAGCTATGACGACTTCAAGCAGCAGTCGCCCGCCAATCTCGAGCCGTCGAGGCCGGGCGCCCAAAACATCCTCGACCAGTTCCCGCTGCTCAACAGCCGCAATCTCGACGACTATATTGACGACGGCATTCTCGCCGAATTGAAGCGGGAAGGCCTGTTCGCTGAGATGGAGCGCAAATACGCCAAGCGCTGAACTGGCTTTCGACAATCTGCAACCGCTCGCTTGAGCTCGTGTGCCCGGATCGACCCTGGCGGTTTGCGCGGTGGCCCACGTCAGGACGGTTTATCCGGTCGGGTACGCGCCGCCCGCGGGCCGATCACGAGGGGTCGCCGCTGCGCGGGCAACGTTAGTCGAATGCGGCCGGCGCCCCACTCTGGGACCGGCCCAAGCGCAAGCCGCTCATAACCGGTATCCGGCCTTACTTGCGACTGCATCCGCGACGATTTTGCGATGGTCGAAAGCGAGGTCGAGGTGTTCCCAATCGGCGACGAACGCCGCCTCGGCGGCATCGTCTCCGGCCCGCAGATCGTAGCCGGCGACGGCAACCCGGTAGGCGATGCTCACGACATGCCCCCGCGGGTCACGGTGCGGGTCGGAGTAAACGCCGAGCAGCGAGACATTGACAGCGAGGAGGCCGGTCTCCTCGGCGAGCTCGCGCGCGGCGGCGTCCTCTGTCGTCTCTCCGTATTCGACGTAGCCGCCTGGCAGCGCGTACTGCCCGCGGAAGGGCAGATGCTTGCGGCGAATGAGCAACAGCCGGCCGCCTGGATCGAACACGACGCAATCGACCGACAGCGATGGATTCCTGGCGTTCATGCTGTGACCTCGGTCTGGACAACGAAAGCGGTGAGGCGCAGCATAACTGCCTCTCTGTTTGCCCCGCCCTTGTCTCCCCGCTTGTGGCGGCCGTCGGGGAGGGGCGGGGATGGTCGGGACGCGGTCAGAGGTGCGCATATGGCGCCCCTCCGTCAAGGAGGACATCATGAGTACAACCCGTCGCCGAGGGCGTACCCCCCCGGTTGATCTGGCGGCCGGCAACGGCCTGATTAATCGCCGCGTTTTGCTCGGCAGGGGCATTGCGGTAGCGAGCGCCATGGGGGCGACCGCAACCGTCACGGGCGCTGCCGCAGAGCCGCTTAAGGACGCACAGTGGAGCCTGGAATTCGGCTCGATCATGCCGCCGGTTCAGACCGCCTCGAACTACGAAAAGGACGTCGTGCGTTCTCTCAGCAACCCGCAAGGCGAATTGCGCAACTCGCACGCGCGCACGCCCCATCATCTGTTGAGCGGCACGGTTACGCCGAACGGCCTGCACTTTTCCATCAATCATTGCGGCGTGCCGGATATCGATCCCGCCCAGCACAGGCTCGTCATTCATGGCATGGTACGCCAGCCGCTCGCATTCACGCTGGAGCAGCTTTCGCGCTACCCGCTCGTCAGCCGCATGGCGTTCGTCGAATGCGCCGGCAACTCGGCGCCGATGTTTTCCAACCAGCCGCTGCAGGTCACGGCCCAGGCTTTGCACGGACTGGTGTCCAATGCCGAATGGACGGGCGTCAGGTTATCAACGCTGCTCGCGGAGGCCGGCATCGATCCGCGTGCCAAATGGCTGATCGCAGAGGGCGCCGATGCTCAGTTCCTCGACCGCAGCATTCCGGTCAAGAAGGCCTATGACGACGCGCTCATCGCCATTTACCAGAACGGCGAACACCTGATGCCTGGCAACGGCTATCCGATGCGCCTGCTCGTGCCCGGCTATCAGGGCAACATGAACGTCAAGTTCCTGCGACGCCTGAAGGCGATCGATCAGCCCGCCTATACCTTTTTCGAGACCAA
>JASHRR010000511.1 GCA_030037185.1 Xanthobacteraceae bacterium
GAGCCCGCCATGCCGGAATAGTTGAACACATAAGCGAGGCCGAAGATGAACACGCCGACGAGGCAGGCGCCCCACATTTGCGACCAAGTCGTGACAAAGATCTCCTTGACCTGGCTCATCCTGACGCGCAGCAGAAGTGCCGTGACAATCCACGACACAAGAATTGCCGTGCCGGCAACAAACGGCGTCCAGGTGAACACCGCGCTGATCTGCGCTCCCGGCGTGATCGCCGAATCGGCTGTGACCGCGAATCTCGCCGCTACGATTGTCGGCAATTTTGACCAAGGTCCGGTCCAGGCGACCACCACCGCTACCAGGACTGCAATCGGCAGCCAAGCCGCGACAAAGTCGCCGCCGGAAAGGCCATGCGCTTCCGCCTGCGTGTCGCCAGTTACCGGTGCGCCGCCATAAGCCAGGACCTGCGACGGCCGCCACAGCTTGAGCAGGATGAGGAGGGCCACGAAGCAGATGATCGCACCGATCACGTCCGGCAGGTAGGGGCCGAGATAGACGGCAGTCGGCAACTGGCCGGCGATATAGCCAAGCGAGCCAACGATAGCGAGCGGCCAAGCGGACCACATGCCTTGGCTACCCGATACGAGGTAGAGCAGGATCCAGGGCGGCAGCAACGCGAGGATAGCGACGATCTTGCCGACCGAAGCCGAATAGATTGGCAAAAGGTCGACGAAATTCATGCCGAGCACACCGGCCGTCACGGTCGCCAGCGCGATAATTGGCGCGCCTAACGCGCCGTAGGAAACCGGCGCGTTATTGGCAATAGCCGCCACGCGAATGGCGTCGAGGTCCGGGATGCCAATTGCGATCAGGATGGGTGCCACAAAGGCCCACGGATAACCGAAGCCGACCAGTCCTTCGAGCAGCGCGCCAAAAGCCCAGGCAAACAGAATGGTCTGCACCCGCACATCGCGCGTACCCTGCTGCACCAGCCAGCGCCGCAGCTTGTCGAATGCCCCGGTCGATACCAGCGTATTAAACAGCATTACTCCCCAAAACGTGATCCAGTCGACGTTCCAAACGCCAGTGGCGGAGCCATAAAGATAGGCGAGCATTCCATCGCCGAGCGGCATCTTCCAGACCCCAAGGCCGAGCAGGAAGGTCACGACCGAGGCGATGAGGACGGCAAGCCACGCCGACAAGCGGAACCCTGCCAAGAGGACCAAGAGCAGGACAACCGGAACGAGCGCAACCAGCCAGGTCAGGAAAAGATTCCCGGCGGGATCGAGAATTTGCGTAAACATCGACGAGTCCTCCCCAATAACAGGCCTTCGGCCCGTTTCTTTTCTGGGTCCTTGCGGAGGCTGGCAGGCCCGAATGTCGCCCTTCCGCCCGAAAGCGAGCGAATTATGGCATGTCGGGACGGCCCGCGCACGGCGCCTCACTACCTCAGCTTAGAGCCGGGACCTCGAACTCTCGGCCCGCCCTTTTCGATGTTACCTGTTCGTCTCGATCTCGCCAATCAACGCGGCCCGTTTTGTAGCGCCGAAAGACGACAGCGGCGCGGCCTGCGTATCTGCCGCTTCGGCATGCCGGTTGCCTTGGGCTCGACTGCAGGTAGACGTTCACAGCGCAGCCCCTCGGTGTTGTCGCAATCAACTTCAGGAAAACCTCGCGACTGCCCGTATTGACGTCCGGCTATTGCCGGTGAGATCGAGCAGGTTTCCGAGGAAACGCGCTTCCTGGCCGTGCCCGGCGATCGCGGAACGTCATCAGATTGAAGCGTGCTCCTAGCGACACGATGTGATAGCTTTTGCCGCAGCATTGTGCATTTGGCGCTGCACTAGAATTCTGCTTTAGACACACAGGAAAAGGTCAATGGCAAGGACCGACGCCAGAAGCTCTGATGGCGCAATTGCAAGTTCTGCGACTGCTGCGTATCTCCAGGCTGTGCCGAGGAGCGGCCCGCTCAAGTACACGCCCGGCTTTTTGTATATCCTGGTTCTTTTCGTTGCCGGGAAGTTCATCTTCCCGGATCCAAGGGCCACCCTCGTTCAGTGGGGTGAGTATCACCTCTCTTGGGTTGAGATCCTCATGGTCGGCGCCGCCATGATGGCGATGGCTGAGCAGTTAAGGGTCTCTCATCCCGGAGTTGACAACACGATCGAGGCCATTTTGATGGGCGCAATTGCAGGCATTCAGGTCCTGCTTTTCGCTCTTGGGGCAGCCGGTGTGAAACCCCTCGGTCTCTTCAACAATACCGAATTTCTCATGCTCACCTTGATCAGCATGACTCAGGCAATCGTTGCGATTTTGATCAACGCCAGGACCCTGCGGCGGACGATCGGCGTAGGCGGTAACGGCTAGTAAGCTCGCCGGACTATTGATCAGGATGATCGCAAGCCAGCCCGCCGGCGGGTGGAGGGTCCGCCTTGCCGGCGTTCGAAAACCTTATATGCGTGGGACCTTATATGCGTGGGACCTTGTCAAGACCATTCCACGCTAGGAATGCCGATAGCCCTCCCCCGTTTTCAAGGAAAATGGCCCCGCCAAGTAGCGGGGCCAAGTCAGAAAGGAAGTACGTTACTCAGATAGGCAACGTGCATTGAGGAAAATCGATCCCGCTTCCGCCCTGTGCCTTTGCGCCGAAGATTTGCGTTAACGCGCCAGAGAATGTGATCGGTGCTCCTGTCCCGGCCATCCCCGCATTCGGGAAAGCGTAGAGAGAGCGTGCCATAGTCGGTCCTGGGACGTCCCACGAAAAAACCCGCACCGCCTATCGCGACACCGCCACCGGCGGCTCGTTGAGTATCAGCGGACTTTGTTGCGCGTTCGCGCGGCCCGGTCCCGCCCCGACAATGCAACACACGCAACGCCCTGTCTCGACTGTCTCCCGGCGGTGCGGCTCGTCGCCGGACCCGAACGGCGGAAATGCGATCTCGCTCGATGTCGCGGATCAGCGGCGTCAGCCGCCTGGCAACATCCGCGGACACGTTGGCGCCTAGAATAATCGCGTGCCTGCGGCTAATCCGGGTCATCGCGCTGAGCGCTGCAATCGGCACGCGCCGAAAACCTCTAAATTCCGACGAGATGCACAGTCTGAGGAAGCGTCGGACCTCATGAGCCTGGAGATCGCCGCAAGGCGAAGAAAGCATTGCCCAGTCAAGCTCTGAGCAGAGCTTCTTGCATGCCGTCAGCAGCACACGCGGCCAGGCCGCCGAAGCAGAATGAGCGGGGCTGCGCTGGCGCGCTTTCTCGGCTGTCGCCACAATCTGCCTCGCCGCGTTCCATCACCGCACTGGGGCAACTATTGTGCCGTGGCAGAAAAAACCCGACGCGAATTTCGCCGTCCGCCACGCCTGGAATCCAAATGGCAGTGTCGTCGGGCATGGAGTGGATCTTGGTGATAGAGATTGCTCCGCTGCCCATACCCTTGCGCGGCCGCTGATGGGTGTTGCGTAGCGGCTGGCTGGTACCCTGACGTAATAGCCGCACGCACGGTCTCCGAGGCCGTTTCCCCGGTCCGCTCTTCGCGGGCGTCGTTTGCGCCGTCATTCATTTGCTGGCATGGAGTGCTAACTGCGTGCATTCTCTAGCCCTGGTGGCAGGCATGCGAGACGTGCGGACCGTTCGAGGCGGAGACCCCGATGATCAAAGACGATACCAAGTCC
>JASHRR010000512.1 GCA_030037185.1 Xanthobacteraceae bacterium
TCACCGACGTGATCAGGGCGAACGCTGATAGCAGGGTATACGACGTTGCCGAGGTAATGTTGACGAACCGCATATTCCGCGGTCATGACGTTACCAACCTTCCGACCGTGTTCCATCAGGTATTAGGTAGCTAGTAGTTGGCATCCATCAGCAGTTTCAACAACCATGATCATCTCGGCGAAGTCTGACACGCGATACGCCATTTAATACGCCTCTGAAGAAGAGTTGAGACCTGATGACCACTATCTACCGCAAAACCAATCGTAACGCGATCCATCGCCCTGCACCTTCGTTCGCTAAACCAGCTCCGAAAGATGTCGCTCCCGAACGGCTGGCAGGTAGGCAAATCCGCAGGTCGTCACGTCGCTGATTTGATGCGTCTTGTTGGCCTCTCAGTCCCGACATCGGAGGGTACCCGCAGATCCTCCTAAGGCATAGCTTCGTCCGTATCCGTAATCACGGTACCGTCTAGTGGTACCAAGGATTCCGCCGGCTAACGCGCCCCCCCGACTGCCTGCGCTGACAATAACTAACCATGGCCCAGCAGCAGCAATCGGGCAAACAACAAGACTCCCACACGATCCATTCATGATAATTCTCTGATGACGACGCGCTAGTCGTGGCAGCGAGGAGGATAGCTTTTGCAATCACCTACGCTTAACGCACTCCCGCTGATATCGTACAAATATCGCTGATCTCCGTACATGACTTGATTCGACTCAATTGAGGCAGTCGAACCGCTTTGGAAAATCCGGAGAAATACTGATGGCGGAAGGCTATTCTCGCCCTCCTTTTTTTCCTGTGACAAGACAGCTTGATCCACATCAACGCATCATCGTCTCATATATGATGGGGAGAGGGCCGGATTCGAGAGGAAACGAGGAAATGTCAGCCACCGCCTACGGGGGCGCAGCGATTCTATTGCTCGTCGGCGCCATATTTGCCGAAGGCGCTCCCGCCGCAGGCAGCACCTGCGAGGCCTTTGGCCGGACCTACCGAGACGGCGAGTCTTTCACACTTTCTACCGGCGAGTATGGATACCCACGCACCTACATATGTACCGGCGGCACATGGAGGGACTACGATGGCACTCTCTGTCAGCTGCGGCCGGGACGCGGATGCATGCCTGTTGCAAATCCGACAGCATAACTGCGGCAAACCGCGGTGAGCGCGGTCCGCAGTCAAATTGCCAGCACAGCCGATGAGCTTCTTCTATGTGCGTTCCCCTGCTCCTCGTTCAGGGCGAAGCTGACGCCGAAGCGATGAATAAGGAACGTACCCGAGCCTAGGTCGAACGGACTGGCCCGAGGCGGAGGCGCTGCAACGGCCGCCGTGCGAGCGGTCGAGCTGTAACAACGCGGGTTTAGGATCCGCGATCCAGAGCGACGGCAAGAGCCGCTTGAGCGCTTCGCTGTGCCTGCGCATGGAGGGGCAGAGTCCCATTCGGCTACCCGAACTCTGCCGGACGCGTGGTGACCGCGTGTTGGCCGACGCCGCAGCCCGCCAATTTCCGCGCCAGGCCGGACTCCCGTTCGGTTCGCCCCTTACTGTGCACGTCCGTGCCGATTTTAAACGCGACGGCAGGGAAACTCCGGCACAGCAAGCGCGGTGCTCTCGACGCGCCTGGCGGCTGCAACTTCGACTGGCGGAAGAGGTTTCTAATATGCCACCCCCGTCTGAGACATCCCGGCTTGCGGAATAGCGAGTGCCGGCGTCTTTTCCGCAAAAGGTTGACCTCGCGACCGCCTTCGTCGCCTCGATTCAGAGGCACGATGTCTCGCTCGACATGCTCAGCGACGAATGTGCCGATGGATTTTTTCAGGACCATCGTAGCACTGGTGCCCGGCGTGGTATGCCGCATATCGTGCAGACGCAGCCCATGACTATCGGAGGGGCCACGCAGCCCAATCTGGCGAGATAAGGCGTAAAACCTTCGGCAAATGGCGCCGCCATGTTGCCGTATCGGCCCAAGCGCGCGCAACCCCACATGACTCGGACGAACGGATCAGTTGCGGCGCGCCGCCCTTACCTTCTTCGTTTGAGCACGAACGCGACTCCCCGCGGCTTCGGTTTGCCCCGAGCATTGACGAACACTCATGACGCTGATCGCTCCCCGTCCAAGCCGTCCTTCGGGAGAGATCGCCGGCGAACCGTGTTGAACGATTCGCACTGCCCTGGATGGTCGAGGCGAGAGAAGTTCCGCGACTGCAATTATGCAGAGCTTGGTGCGGGGGCAAACCGCTTCACCGATGTGCTCACGCTCCCTGGTGCGCCGTTGGATTGGCCCGGTTGGTGCAATGTGGGGGCAAGCACAACGCCATGTCGATCGAGAAAGCCCCTCCGCCCTCGGCATATCCTGTTTCAGCAGCCCCTTTTTGCATTTTTTCGCGCCATTTCGGGCCGGGGCCGCGCATATAGTGAAGCTCCGGACGGTAAGGGTCGAGCGCCGATGCCGTCAACCTCCGCAATCGATGGGCGAGTGCGCTCGCTCCGCGCCACGGGGAATGCATCGCAAATAACACATCAACGACGTAGGAGTCTGAATCTGGGCACATGTAGACCTCCATCCCGCCGCTGAAAGCGGATCGTTGATCGGCCGAGCATCAATAGCGAAGGCTGGGGCGGCCGAAAATTCAGGACATCTCCTTAAGGGGCTCCACGGAGAGAAAGGCAATCAGCCAATCGCACCGCTTCGGCCCTGCTGAGCGCGGCCTGCTTCGGTCATTCGAAAAAGCGTTGAGTGTTAGTCCCTGTCGCAGGCATCTTGACGGCGATTGACGGTTTCCAGTCTCGGGCCCGCCGCCGGATTGCGCTGTGGGCAACGGCGTCTGGCGCGCGGGCCACACGGTGAGTTCATGCCTTTTCCTTTCGCCACCGTGCGGGCCTGTGCTGTCGCTCTTGAGAAGATGCGATGGACGCGTCGTGAACGATGCGGTCCGATATTGCCTCGTCGAGGGTGGGACCGGCAATGATGTCACGCCATTGCGCAACAGGATCTGACTTACAACAACAGTGATCCTTTGTCGTAACGGTCATCGAACCATCTCAAGGGAGATCACGACGTTGCTCGGCCGAGAATGGCTGGCGTCCCCAATCGTCGGCATACCGACCCTCAGCCCTATGCCGAATGATCGCAGGCTTCTTTCTCCAACTCTGAGAGATGCTGCTGAGGCTCCCAAACATCACGGCTTCGTGATTCCGGCGGAAATCGACCTCCGTAAGACCTTGTGGAGAGAGCCGGGTCAATTTCCCGTCCCAACGTCATCCTCAGCGCCCGCACCAGGCCACTAGGCCACTGAACGATCGAGCTCGGTCGCGAGGCCGGCTCGATTCTGCTTTCTCATGTGGCCGTTCATGAACTACGGGGATGGTCGCGTTTAAAAAATCTCAGCTGCGGATCTTCTCGCCATGATCGTAACGATCACTGACGTCGAGCTGATCTGGATCGCTCGAGAACTCCACTCTCTGGTTCAGCAAATCATTGACCACATCGAGCCCCTTCCGAAGTTCCTGTGGGTACTGTCGTTCTCGGTGCTCAACGAAACGCCCATAGCCTTCGCGATTGCCGGTTGCGCCATTCCGCTCTCGCGCAGCAGCACCATTGGACTGCGGCTTACGCGCGGCTGCAGGGATTTTTCACTGCAGCGCTGTTTTCAGTTTCCGGAGCTACAGTAGCCAAAGCGAACCATATCGTGATCGCCTGCACTGCAGAAAAATCCTCGAAACTCGGTGACCCAAGCAGCTAGTAAAAGGGGTATCAGGTGAGCTGGTTGCCCGTTGGCGTATTTGACGAGGATGACGCTTGATCGAAATCAAGGAAGGAGCAAGCGGTTGCCGATTATGCAATGGAAAGTTGCTTAGATGCGATTTTACCTAGCTCAGTGGTGAGGAAGTGCGATGTCGTTCTCTGTTCCCAAGGAGTGGCAGGATTGGCTGAACCTGGTTCTCGGGATATGGATTTGCGTGTCGCCGTGGGCCCTGAACTTTACCGACAATACATCCGCCGCACATACCGCCGTCGCGATTGGATTCTTGATCATCGTGTCCGAGGTTTTCACGTTCTGGGCCCTGCGCCTTGTGGAGGAGTGGATCCACGTTCTGCTTGGCGGATGGCTCGTGATTTCGGCCTGGCTCACGGATGTCGGCGGATCGAGCGCGAAGGTCGATTTCATCGCCGGCGGTGTTGCGGTAATTTTGTTGGCCGTGTACGAGATCTGGGACGCTCGGCGCCAGCCGACATAGGATCATTTGGTCCATGCTGAACCGTGCCTCGTTGCCCATCGAGCTTCAATCGAATTGGGCCAAATCAACGCGCGTCAGGCCCGTCCCACTCTCAAGCTTTCGGCCACCTTGATTCGGTAGCTCCAAATACCGAACAAGCAGGTTCACATGCGAAGGAATTCAGCCTCACGGATCCCAAGGAGGATTCTCGGCGCGCGGCATGCTCCGACAGGTGGCGAAGAAGACCTGCGATATGGTCAAGCCCTCGCCCGCCATAGCCTGTAAGCCCATCGGATCGCAGAACTTTATGAGGTACCGCGACACCGAGAGCATTGATCACATCGTCCAACTCACTCATTCTTGGATCAACGAGCTGGTCGGTGGGAGAGGAAAGCGCGTTCTTCCCGCCAACACAAGATAGGACGATCCCGCAAGGTGTGAATCACGGTTCGTAGCTGGCAGCTGCTCACTGACGCTGCACCGTAGCATTGGCGGCCGGCTATGCCGTCTCGGAGCGTCATTTTCTGCGCATACGCGGCCTTCTCAATTGATCCCATTCGGTTTACGGCGTCCTCTGCTTCTCAATCCCTTGTACAAATTTTGGTCAGGCGATCTCCCCAGCTCGCGTACGAGCTTCTCCATCGCGAAACGGTGGTGTTCGAGCTCGGGCCAGCTGATATCTCCAGCGCTTTGAAGGCGCAGTCCGCGCGGCGCCAGTGAACTTTATCAGCCTCCTGGCTGCTCCTTCTTGATTTGCTCGGAGTACTACTCGCCTCCAGGCAGGCGATTCTGATCGCCTGCGATGTCTGGTTCGCCTCGGTGTCATCCCAATTGTTCACGGCCAGCCTATTCACGCTTGCAGGACGCCCTTTGAAGGACTTGGCCTCGACCGGCTGGTGCCGATTTTGTTGATCCATGTCGAGGCCCGACGTTTCCTGCGGGTCGGGGAGGGGAGCGTGGGTGCGCTGCGGGCCGGTCGCAGCCTTGCCGTCGCCCAGGGCCTTCGTTCGTTGGGCGACGGCCGCGAAGCGCTTTTCTTGCGCCGTGCGGCGCGCACGACGAGTTAGGGAGCGGCTCGAGGTACGTCAGAGCGATTGATGCGAATCAACGCGATTTTCATCACTGCATTGATAGGTTTCTTTTGCCCCCATCGGCTGGTCATTCGCCTTCACAAACAGGAAGTTGCATCATGGTCGCAGCGCTGTCTCGGTTGATTTGGTTAAAAATATTCAAGCGTTGGATCAAGCATTGGCAAAGCTTGTCGTTGGAAAGAACGACGCGCGACGGCTTGTCTGGCGTCGATGCTCGTGGAAGGACGCAAATGGAGGTCGGAGATTTTATGACCCGCCAGGTCGTCACGATTCATCCGGATTCCCCGGTCAAGGATGCAGCCCGTCTGATGCTGGACCGCAAAATCAGCGGCCTCCCGGTTGTTGATGCCGCCGACCATGTCGTGGGAATCGTGACGGAGCACGATCTGCTGCGCCGCCGCACCGATCGGCCTGGCTCCAAACCGCCCCATTGGCTTCAGCTCATGACCGAACCGGCCGAGATCACGAATGAATCTGTCCGTTTCCAAGAAGCGAAGGTAGAACAGGTCATGACGCGCCATCCTTTGACGATTATGGAGGATACCCCGATTGAGGTGGCTTGCCGCTTGATCGAGAAGCGCGGCATTAAGCGAATGCCGGTTGTGCGTGAGGGGCGGCTCGTCGGCATCGTGGCGCGTGCTGACCTCGTTCGTGCACTTGGCATCGCGGTCGAGAGAATCTCCTATTCAGACGAACGCGCGGCGCGCGCCGAGGCGCTCACGGCAAGCTTGCAGAGGGAAGCAATCATGCATCGCTCGCGATGGCCAGGCTGAAGCGGTGGTTCAATCCGACACCATGCCTGCCGCACCATGAGCTCATCAATTTGAGCGATGTCGCGATTGCTCGGCTGCAGCTTACCTTCGTCATCTGCCCTCGGTTCCTTTGCTCCTGCGCTTGGCACCTTCTTGCAGCGAGCGCTCGCCCCAACCAATTGGCCAGACTTGCTTTGCTTGCCTTCGCTATCGTCGTTGGCGCTGCCCGCGGCTTTCCTTGCCGCGACGCGCTTGGCCGCCCCCCGTCGCCGCTTCACTGACTTCTTGGTCGAGTGCGGTGGGTGAAGTACTCCGTCAGGCGTTCGAAATATTTTCTCCTCCCAGCCGGTACATTGCTGACGTCCGCTCACAGCGATGTGCCGACGTCTCGCTGCGCCCGCCCTTTCGATTTTGCCACTAGCGAGATGATTTCAGGCGCAAGGCGCCGCAACCCTGCTGGGCACCCTGGCAATCACGGCGTCCCGCTGTGCGAGGGAAGCCGACGGCTACCTTGTAGACGCACTCTGCCGAGATCGGTCACTGTCCCATTGGCGCCGCTCTCTAGAAGCGCGGCCGTCTTGCGCGCCGTGTCCAACCCCGATCACCCGGCCGAAACCGCCAGCGCGTGCCGCCGCGATGCCGGCTGTCGCATCCTCGAATACAACGACGTGCAATGGAGGAGCGCCGAGACGGCGCGCGGCTTCCAGAAACATGTCGGGATCCGGTTTGCCGCTCAGACCGAGGCGATCGGTGTCGGTACCGTTAACCCGTACATCGAAGGGCGTCGTCAAGCCGCCAGCGCGCAGAATTTCCGCGCAGTGATGGCCGGATTCTGCTGTCTGGCGGGCAAGAAACTCGTCAAACAGTTGCTTCCATGCACGGGCATGGATCGATACAGTCTGCGTAATTACGCCCTCGAGGTCGAACATGAAGGCCTCGAATTGCTGGACATCGATGGTGACCATAGTCGGCGCTACCGATCATCATCGCGGTCCAAGCGGAAAACAATCACTGGACAAGTGGAGTGACGGATGACGCAGCGCATTGTTCGCGCACGGCCGGGCTCGAGAGCTCCCCGCCAGCCCAGAACAATGAGGTCGCTCTGCTGTCGGAAATCAACGATCGCCGCGCCGGCGTCCCCTTGAGCGACTGCAAGGCGCATCTCGATGCCGTCTTTTGCACCGCCAACCGCGCACAGCCGGTCGAGAAACTCCCGCCCCCAAGCTGGCCACTCATGGTGGGCATGGTCAACATATCGCGGAAATACCAATGTTCCCGGCTCAGTGGGGTGTTCCGCACCTGGTGTTGCGACGTGCAGCACAACGAGTTCCGCCGCGGCCCGCGATGCGAGGTCAGTGGCCGGGCCCATCGCCGCGGCGCTCGTCGGCGTCCCGTCATGTGGAACAAGCAGTTGATGCAACGCCCAGTCTTTGCGGCCGCGAACCGAGGGCACAAGGACAACGGGGCAGCGCGCGGCGCGCAGGACAGCTTCGGCCACACTCCCAAGTGTGCGCGATCGCAGGTCTGTTCGAATCTGCGGGCACATGACGATCATGGCTGCATGACGTTCGGCGGCTTCTTCCACGATGACCGCCGCGGCCGCGCCCGGGCGCCGCTCGACCACGAGCCCGCGCACGTCTTCAGCCGAGAGCTTCATGCGCTCGACAAGCGCGGTGGGTGCCAAAGCGTCATCGCTGACGTGCACAGCAACGACGGTCGCATGCAGCAATTTGGCAAGACCGCGCGCCACAGGTATCGCTGCCGTCGCATGGACGGAGCCATCAAGGGGAACCAGCACGGTCTTGTGGGCAGTCATCGCCCGACCTTTTCCCAATTGCCCCATCCCGACCGATCGCCTTGCAATACAAAGCGCTGGCCGGCCCGAACGAGACACGCGGGCCCCCCGGCCACCCCGAGAGTCAGCTCGTCGCCCTTCTCTACGACCAGCTCGATTCGCCTCGGATTAGCTTCAAAGCGCAGATGCACCAACCGTTCCCGCCATTGGATCGGAAACGCCATTTCCACCCATCCCGGAAGCAGGTGCGGATCGACGGCGATGCCGTCCTCGCGGAGCTGTAGGCCTGCCACGCCGAACACCGCGGCCTGCCAGAGACCGCCAAGTGCCCCCATATGCACGCCGCCGGCGGCATTGCCCATGTTGTCCGCCAAATCGATCTCGGCAGCTTGGCGGAAATAGGCTTGTGCAACGGCCCGATCACCGAGCCGCGCGGCGACGAGCGCGTACAGGGCAGGTCCTAACGAACTGCCATGCGCGGTGCGACGCTCGTAAAGCCGGAAATTTGCCTCATGCACTGCGACCGGCCATTTTTCCCACAGTAGCGCACTCAGTGCCACCACATCGGCTTGCTTGATGATCTTCGAGCGGCCGATCCGCTCTGCTCCAAGGCACACATCAATCGGCACGGCCCGGCCCCGATATGGAGCCAGATCAACCTCTTCGAGTTGAAAGTAGCCGGCAAATTGCTCGACGAGTTTGGTTGTCGGATCGAGCCCCGTTACCAATGCCGTCGCAAGCGCGCGCCAACTGTGTGGCTCCTCCTCCGTCAGGCCGAGACGCGTAGACAGCCGCTGCCAGTCACTGGGGTGATCCCGCGCCAGCATGGCCATTGCGTCGGCAGCGCGTTCCATATTGAACATCGCCATCGCATTCGTGTACGCATTGTCATCGACTTCTTCGTGATACTCGTCGGGACCGATCACCTGCCGTATGTGGGCGCGACCATCGGGCTCAACTTGTGCCCGGCTCGCCCAGAAGCGCGCCGTCTCTACGAGGATTTCTGTGCCGGCAGTCAGCATGAAGGCGTCGTCACCGGTGGCACGCCAGTACTGCCATACGGCGTATGCGATGTCGGCGCTGATATGGTGCTCTCGTTCGCCAGTAAGAATGTTTATCAGGCGGCCATCGGGGCCGACGACAGTCCGGGGCGTTACCTCATCGCCAGTATCGGCCGATTCCCATGCGTAGAGGGCACCGTCATAGCCGTGTGCCTTGGCCTTGCGGCGTGCGGCATCGAGAGTGTTGTACCGATACATGATCAGCGAGCGCGCCGCAGGAGGGTCGGTAAGTACATAGAAGGGCAGCATGTAGATTTCAGTATCCCAGAACACATGCCCCCGATATGCCTCCCCGGTCAGGCCGCGCGCACCAATGGACGCGTGTTCATCGGCGGGATTGACCGCCGCGATGAGGCAATAAGTTGCGAATCGGAGCGCGCGTTGGGCCTCCTCGTCCCCCACGATCTCAATCTTGGTGGCTTCCCATCTGCGGCACCACGCATCGACATGAGCCGCCACGGCGGCTTGAAAGCCCCGGGCGCATATGGAGGTCAGGCGATCGCGCGCGGCCTTGGCCGGGCTCGTCGCATCACGTGACGTAAAGACGGTGAAAATACGATCAAAGCGAATCGTCTCGCCAAGGCCCACGTCCCATGACCACCGTTCCTCCCCGCCATAGGCTCCGCCTTCGTGGCGCGCCGGTCTTCCTGCTGCCGCATCCTGCACCACGGACACGGCAGCGATCTCAATCTCTGTACCAGGCACGCGCAAGAGTGTCGTATCTGATTCAGCAACAATCCGTTCAGTGTCCGTGCCGGTGCCGACGCGTGTGCCGAGGCTGATCCTCCCTGCGTAATTCTCGGCGGTCACCACCACCGATTGGAGGAGCAGGTGCCGATCCGCGAGAGAAGCAAGCTGGAGATAGGTCAATCGCGTGATGCGTCCGCTCACGTCTTGCTGCCGCCACTCCCGCCATAGAACGCCCTGGCGAAGATCAAGTTGTCGTCGATGGCCGAGGATGCGACCAGTCTCGAGCGAGAGCCGATGATCCTCCACCGTTACGTCTACGTGCAACCAATGCGGAAGCACGGCCAGCCTCGGTCCGAGGTTCCCATCCGCGACGTAGACGCCGGCGGCGAAGGTCGCCGGACGCGAAAACCTGCCGCCTTCGGCAATCGAGGCCCTGGTGCTGATATATCCATTGCCGATGGCATAGACCGACTCCACTGCACGTTCTCGCGCCGGATCCACGCCTTCTTCGGTCAGCAACCAATCCGGATCCAGACAGGGCGAAAGCATAAAGTCACTCGTAAGGTTGGACGTCAGACGCCGTCAACGTCATCGCGACGACCAGATCTGTCGTTTTTGGCATTAACACGACGATCGCCCTTGAAATTCCGAGCGCATGAATAACTCTCAAAGATTAAACATCAGAGCATAGGTGGCGGGCAGGACTTTGAGCCATGTCAAAGCCGCTTGTTCTCGCCCGCTTTAGTCACTTCAAGTCCGCCTACCCAGCGCCTTTTTGGGACTCGTTGTAGGAGCACCACCGATGCGGATTGCCCAGATCGCCCCTCTTCACGAACGCGTGCCGCCCAGGCTTTACGGGGGCACGGAACGCGTCGTGTCGTTTTTGACTGAGGAACTCGTGCGTCAGGGACACGACGTGACGCTTTTTGCTAGCGGCGACTCCAAGACATCGGCCAAGCTAGTGCGCTGCTGCGAAATAGCGCTGCGCCTCAATCCTGCCGTGCGGGATCCCTTGCCCTACCACATGATCATGCTGGACGAGGTCCGTCGCCGGATCGACGACTTCGATATTCTGCACTTCCACATCGACATGCTTCACGCGCCGCTGGTGCGTGACATCGCAGGTCGAACTCTGACGACTCTGCACGGCCGTCTAGACCTGCTCGACCTCGCTCCCTTCTACGCGGCGTTTCGTGACCTTCCGCTCGCCTCGATCTCGAATAACCAGCAGGAATATTTGAGCAATGTGAACTGGCAGGGTACTATCTATCATGGCCTGCCACACAACCTCCTGCCGTTCTCCCCGAATGCCAACGGCTATCTCGCATTCCTTGGTCGGATCGCACCCGAGAAGCGGCCGGATCGAGCAATTGAGATCGCCGGGCGCTGCGGCATGCCGCTGAAGATCGCGGCCAAGGTAGACCGTGCCGATCGGGCCTACTGGGAAGACAAGATCCGTCCGATGGTCGAGGCTAGGTCGGATGTCGAGTTCCTCGGCGAGATCGGCGAAAGCGACAAGGCAGGCTTTCTCGGCGACGCGGCCGCCTTGCTGTTTCCGATCGATTGGCCAGAGCCCTTCGGATTGGTGATGATCGAGGCGATGGCGTGCGGCACACCGGTCATCGCGTATCGCCAGGGATCGATTCCCGAGATCATTCAGGACAACGTGTCAGGCTTCGTTGTTGATGCAATCGAGGGGGCCGTCGCCGCGGTTCGACAAGTCGTAAGCTTGGATCGGGCCAAGGTGCGTGCCGAATTCGCCCGCCGGTTCACGGCCGAACGAATGGCGCGCGACTATGTCGGGATCTATCGGCGTCTTCTTATGTTGAATGGAAGGCATGAGCAATCGCCGCCGGCCCGGCTGTCCCGAGGCGGCTCCAATGGGAGTAATGGGCTGCGGGACGCCCAGACCATCTCAGCAGACCTATTCCACCCGTCAGAGGATGAATTGCCGGCGGGCGGTCCCCGGCATTGCACCCGCGCTGGCTGACCGGTCCGATGGACTGCTGAAGGCGGAGAATGACGATTGGCGCGTGCCCTGGTCCGAGGGCGGTTGTCGCCCGGGACGAACGCGGAATGTTCGTCTATAGGAGCCGCAAATGCATTATCTGTCCAAGTGCCTGACCATGAGCTTCAGTGATGCCGTTGCTGCGACCAGGGAGGCTTTGAAGCGCCGCCACCTCGCGGTCTTTGCCGAAATCGACCTGGGTAAGGCCCTGAGGAGAGAGCTCGCAGTCGACTCTTATCCCTACCTCATCTTCAGCGCCTGCAACGTGCCGCTGACCCGCCGAGCCATCCGGCTCGATAGCGAGATCGGCTCGATCCTGCTTTGTAATTTCGTGGTCCAAGCGCACCCGAACGGTCGAGTTGAAATCTCCGTCGCGGATCCGCTCACCACGATTGGATCAATCAATCATGTGGAGCTGCTGGCGATCGCCCAAGAACTCCGGTCTCTGGTTCAGCAAGTCATTGACGACATCGAGCCATTTCCCGAGCGCTCGCACGACTTCGGTAACAGCGAGGAGGCTGGTCGCCAATTCGCGCACGGGCTGGGATAACGCATGGGCCGGGATAAAGAGGGGCTTGAACCTTTCACCTGCGAGGTGATTAAAATTGGCCGCGTTAGAGGCTGGGCAGCTACGAATATGACACCGCGTTCTGATCCCAACGTCAGGGCGGCATAGCCACGACAGGTAATCAGGGCCATTGTCGACCCTTTTCGCAATGTTCGGCTATGAAGCGCCTCTGCGCATGCCGGTCACGCGTGCTGGTCCACCGACGCGAACCGCCGCAGCCTCCACACCAAGCCCATGCTAACGTCAGAGTGAACCAAAGTCCTCACGCGCTTCGCTTCACTTCGCGAGGAACCGAACGGATCGCAGGAAACTGATCTGCCGTTACCGTCTCCTGCGCCAGTAGCAAGTCAGCACCCTTGTCAAGATCCGCCCGGCGCTCGCGCAGGACCTCGGTAGCTCGCTCGAACGCTTTTGCGATGATGTCGCGCACTGCGACGTCAATCTCACGTTCGGTTGCCTCGGAAGCCTGGATGCGATTAGCAGTAGTCCCGGTCAGGAACGGCTGGGGCGGCGGTGAATAGGTCCGCTGTCCCACCGCGTCGTTCATGCCATACCGTGTCACCATTTCGGTGGCGATCTCGGTTGCACGCTGCAGGTCGTCGGACGCGCCGGTCGAGACCTCGCCGTCAAAGACCAGAGCTTCCGCCGCGCGGCCGCCCATGAGCACGCTGATCCGGTTTTCGAGGTCATGACGTGCCAGCAGAAAGCGATCCTCTGTAGGCCGCTGAATGGTGTATCCGAGTGCCCCCACGCCGCGCGGAATGATTGATACCTTATGGACCGGATCGACGCCCGGCAGGCTTGCGGCCACCAGCGCATGCCCCATCTCGTGAAAGGCGACGCGGCGGCGCTCTTCGGGCCCAAGCACGCGGCTCTTCTTCTCGAGGCCAGCGACGATGCGTTCGATCGCCACCGTGAAGTCGTCGAGCGTTACCCTGTCGCCGTTGCGCCGCGTCGCCACGATGGCGGCCTCGTTGACGAGGTTGGCGAGATCGGCGCCGGTGAAGCCAGGCGTCAGGCCGGCGATCTGGTCGAGATCAACGTCGGGCGCAAGCTTCACTTTGGCGACATGCACCTTCAGGATTTCGCGCCGACCTGGGCGGTCGGGGCGATCGACCAACACCTGACGATCAAATCGTCCGGGCCGTAACAGCGCCGGATCGAGCACCTCCGGACGATTGGTGGCGGCAAGCAGGATCACTCCAGTGCTCGGGTCGAAGCCATCAAGCTCAGCCAGCAGCTGGTTGAGGGTCTGCTCTTTCTCATCATAGCCACCGAACGCACCGGCCATGCGGCTGCGCCCCAACGCGTCGAGTTCGTCTATGAAGATGATGCACGGCGCTGCGCGCCGCGCTTGGTCGAAGAGGTCGCGCACCCGCGCGGCGCCGACGCCGACGAACATCTCGACGAACTCCGAACCGGATATTGAGAAGAATGGTACGCCCGCCTCACCGGCGACCGCGCGGCCCAGGAGGGTCTTTCCGGTGCCTGGCGGTCCGATCAGCAGCACGCCCTTGGGGATGCGCGCGCCGAGGCGCCCGAACGATTTCGGGTCGCGCAGGAAGGCCACAATCTCCTGTAGCTCGGATTTCGCTTCATCAACGCCCGCGACGTCCCGAAACGCCACCTTGGTGTCGGTTTCGACATAGATCCTGGCGCGCGACTTTCCGATCGCCATCAGGCCGCCAAAACCTTGGCGTTCCGCCATCCGCCGGATGCCATACATCCAGATCAGATAAAAGCCGAAAATCGGCAACACCCAGGACAGAATCATCGAGAGAAAACTGCTGGACGGCTCGCCCGTAACCTTAATGCCGTGGGCGCTCAACTTGTCGGCAAGCGCGGGTTCGACACGAACCGTGTTGAACAGCTTTCGGCCATCTGGAAGCGGATCCTTAAGGGTGCCGGCGATTGTTTCCGACCCGACCACTACCTCCGAGATCTTGTCCTGCTCGAGAAGCTGCTCGAATTGGCTGTACGGAATGGTCTCGACCTGTTTGAATTGCAGCCACAGGTACTGGATCAGCATCACGCCGAGAAAGGCAGCAAAAACATACCAGATGGTGAACTGGTGCTTTCGCTCCTCGGGTTCCTTGGGCGGGCGATTTTTCGCCGGTGGGTTCACCTTGTCTTGGCTGCCGTCTAGGCCGAAAAACTGCAGCACGCGGCGGACAGGGACGAGGTCCCCATTTCTTGGCTGCTTGTCAAGCATGTGGCCTCTCCAAGCTGATGCTGACTTCGCTCTGGTTTGGGTCTATCGCTTATATCATTTATTATTGCCGCTGCGGTCAATGCCGATCCTATAGAGGCAGGCTCGCAAGTTGCTGACGAGAAGGTGGCTGCCGGGCAATCGCGCATGCGCGAAGTGCCGAACGGCCTTACATCCGCGCAGGCAGCCCGGCCGCTTTCGCAACAGCCGCAAGTCGCTGAGGATGCTCTGGCCGCAGTGAGGATACCCTCGCCTTTGGTGAACACCAGGCCGCTGCCGACTTGGCGACGTCGGTTGCAGTTTCGCCTGCAATGCCTTAGCCAACTTAGGCGATTGGTGAGAAAAAGTTAATAAAATCAACGGCCACACCCCGAAAGTCTCCACTACGCCTGCTCGGTCGCAACGCGCGCCGGCTGCCCCACCGGCGCGGTGATGCGCGGCGGGGACCTGCGACGGCACATCAAGTTTCAGGCGCTTCACTAGAAGCTTTTGGTCGGCGTTCAGTTCGGTGTAGCGGCTCACGATCAGCGTACGGCCATCGGTGGTGGGGAAGTGAACGTCGTGCATTAGGATGGCGGCGAGTCACCGCGACAAGCTGGAAAGACACGCCGCCGCGGGGGCGCTATCTGCTGCCCACGAATCTCTGCGACGAGGAACCGTGTCAAACATGCTTTCCTCTCGATGCCCGGCCTCAATCAGGCGACACGAGGCTACTCAATGTTTGGGTTGCGGAGCCTTCGCAAACCCGCTCGACAGGGCACACAAGCCGCCAAACCACCCCGCTAGGCGCATATTCGAGTGTAACGTCCGCTCCGAGGGACATTTTCGTCAGCTGACAAAGCACGCTCCAGCCGAACCCGCGTCGTGTCGGGGCCACGACGGTCGGACCGCCGCGTTCGCGCCATTCGATCGTGAAGCGATGCTCACCAGCTCTAGTCTCCCGCCCTCCCCACACAATGTCGACGTGGCCTGAGGCGGTGGAGAGCGCCCCATATTTGCTCGCATTCGTGATGAGGTCGTGGAACGCCATGCCGATCGTCTGGGCCGCCGCAGCAGTAATCCTCAAATCCGGACCGCGCACGGCAACGCGGCTCTCGAGGAAAATTCCGAACTGGGCGAGCTGCGAGCGCACAAGCTCGGCGAGCAGAACATTTTTCCATTCATTC
>JASHRR010000513.1 GCA_030037185.1 Xanthobacteraceae bacterium
GGTCGAGCAGCGATGGATAGTCCACTTCAAGCGGTGCAGGGGTCACGGCGTCGCCAAAGCCGATGTCCACCTGCATCGGCAGACGCGCGCCGGCGATGACCGCCTTTAAGGTCACCCGCAGGCCGCTGTATTCATCTTCTGCCCGGGCGACCTCGGCCTGCACCGTGTCGGGCATGAAGGTCACGCCGTCGTCGGGCGCGTCGGTCGTGCAGATCTGCCGGAACACCGCAACGACGGCCTCGGCCGCAGGGTCGCCATAGCCGAGCAGATCGAGGTCGCCGGTCGCTCGGTAAGGTGTTGGTGACCACAGGCTGAAGAGCATGGCACCTTTCAGAATGAAGCGATCGCGATGTGGCGACACGCTGAGGCGATAGAGCAGCCGCTCGATGGCATAGCGCGTCAGCACCAGCTGGACGTTATCGGCGTTCGCGCGAGCACGGTGCGTGAGACGGTCTCGCACGGATGCACCGACGTTGCGTAGCTTCCTCCCCGGTGCGCGGTTCATAGCACCGTCTCAATGTAGGGACGAATGACGTTCTGAACCCTGCAGATGGCGGCATAGTGCCAGAGTTCGTCGACGGTGGCGCGCCTGAGGCGCAAGCAGTCCTTGAGCGCCTCGATGGCAACGTCAAGTCCGATCTTGTTCCGGTATTTGAAACAGTCGGCCACGGTCTTGCCCGGGACGGTGATCGGCACCGGCACCCGTTCAATGGCGTGGCGCTCGATCCCGGCCGTGAGCGCTTCGCGGCTCGCGCGGACCACTTTGATTGCAACGGGCGGATTCTTAGGAGCCCAGTCCTTTGATGCGAGGAGTATCCACACTTCGTGCGGTGTCTGTGTCGTCAGACCGTGATACTGCAGCGCCGAGAGCAGACAGACGACGCTCCGCGGCAGGATGCGCGCCACCTCGGCCAGGCTGTGGGCCGCCGAGAGCCCGGCGTCCGGGAGCTGATAAAGGCCTCGCCCGGTCCGGATGAGCTGGCCCTCGTCGCGCAGCCGCTGAAGATAGACGCGGGGGATGCCCGCCGCGGCAAAGTCTCGCGTGCGGGCGAGGCCTTGTTGCCGGGCAATCCGCAGTGCTCGTTTTTTGAGTGAGGAATCGGCCATTGCAAGATGTTACATTTCCTAGGTATTTGTTGTCAAATATATAGGATTTGTAACTGCAGTGAGCGGGCTGCGAATGTGCCGTGACCAAGCCACTGCGGTTCCACGGGGATTCGAAGGACCGTCCGGCGGGATGCAAATCGATGCACGTTCCCTTGGTCGTGGCGTGCGGTCAGTTGGCGCCACATTTCAGGCGTACATCAAGACCACCGAGTGGGACGCGGGGACGCTATCAGCCCGCAATAAGGTTTGGTGGCCGGCGGCGATATTTGGGGCGACATCGACCCGAACACCATCGAGTTCAGTGCCATGTCACGCTGGCGTGCGTACTCGAAAAGAAGCATGGCCGCGGTGTCGCGTAACCGGAATCGACCGACCCGGGATCGCGGATGTGATGCCGTCCGTCGCCACGGAACAGTCAGTAAACAATGCTGCCGCTGGCATGGCCTGATCATCATCGGGCCGGATCGCTCGCGAGGTCATGCTGCAAGTTGCGAACGCAACCGACTGAAGGAATGAGCGACGGAGATTCGTCGCGCCCATCGGTTCGAACCTTTCTGACAAAGGTGATAATTATTTATACATCCTACGTAGACACACGGTAAGGCACCCGACAATCGTCCTCCTTCCGGCAATACGGGTACTGCAACCGGCTCAAGCTATGACCGCCTTCCGAGCGGCGGGATGGCAGGGTCCCCCGCCTTCGGTTCACTATCCCATCATTCAGTGGCGGAGAAGGAATCCAGAAAGCTGGGCTGACTTGCATGCTTGTCGCATCTCTTCGTCACAGATGATCCTCTCAGGAAAGTATTTCATTTTGAAAATATGATAATTATCAACTACTGAACTCCTTAAACACTAGATCGCCGGGTGAATAAAAATATATCTTGGATCCATCCCTGGCGACACCGATCCTTACTTCAGGCTTCTCCTCGTCCAGGGCATCGATTATGCGGATAACATTGCAGAACCACCGCACCGCACGCTCTTGCCCGTCGAACGAGCGAATATTGCATTGCAAAAAAGCGAAAGCGTCCTGGTCTATTGCCTGGAGAACCAACTTCATTTTATCGGAAATGAACCAATAACCCGAAATAATCTCAAAATCACAGTGAATACGACCTAACCCAACTTAGGCGATTGGCGAGCTTGACCGACAAATTTTGCGGGGCGCAGCCCCAAAACGCGAGTCGAATCAACGGCGCCCGCCGCAAAACGCCTGTAGTGTAGACCTAACACCTTGTCGATGATGCCGAGTGGCGTTCAATGGAGCAACTTCAACGCTCCATGATTCGCATCATGTTCCTGCGGTTCAACCGACGCTTCAAAGACGGCAAAGAGCATCGCTATTGGAATATCGTCGAGAACAAGCGTTGCGCCGGCGGCAAGGTGTTCCAGCGGCAGGTGCTGTATCTCGGCGAGATCAATGACG
>JASHRR010000514.1 GCA_030037185.1 Xanthobacteraceae bacterium
ATTGTGGAACCCCTTGATGCATCGCTTTCCGAGCACCTCGGCCAGACGACGAACCAGGCGGGTGACGACGCGTACCACATCCCACAACAAGGTGTTGTCGGTGGGATGATGAACGTCAGTCTCGACCACCGTGGTGTCGACCCGCAGCTTCGCACCGTCCTCCAAGCCGAGCTCGACGCTGTCGATGGCTGTCCCAATCCGGGCCAAGACGGCGGAGGACACTGG
Source organism: Xanthobacteraceae bacterium (assembly GCA_030037185.1). Next base: position 226 of record JASHRR010000514.1, read on the forward strand.
TGACGCGTCATGGCTGCGCGGCCGGAAGTTCGCCTGGAGATAAATGACGGCGCCGAAAACGGCACTGTTGCCGCTTTGGGAAAAAAGTCCCGAAATCCCAACCGACACCCGCACCGCCACACTTTGCCGGGAATACGAGAGAGCGCATAACCTGGTCGCTTTGAAATAGAGCGTCGCCTGGCGCTCGGCTGGGCGACCGCCATCGGCGGCGTCCCTATCGCGCGGCCACGCGCTCTCACTCACCGACCTAGCAGCATCGGCACGCGCTCGCCGTCGCGCTCGATATGAACTTTGTCGCCAACGGGAGGCTTTGCGCCTGTTCGCTACCGCAGCCCTCGCCAAGGCTACCCATAAAGCGACCACGGCAAGCAAGGCGATCACGCTGATTGTGTCCGCGGTAGCGAATAGCTGGGCAATGGCCCGCGGCGCGGACGGCGCCACTACCGCGCGCATCGTCGCCGGGTGCAGCGTGCGCGCGCCCGCGCGACGTACACGCCCGGGAAGGCGGGTAAGGACATAATAGCGCAAATTTGGCCATTTTCGTCCCGGTGGCGCTCGCAAGGCGCCGCTTTTTTTGTTACGCCTTGCACCAAACCGACAAGCTTCCGTCAAACTTGCACATTCAGGCTGATAAAAAGTCATAATCTGCCATTTTTTTCGGTGATTTGACGGCCTTTTAGGCAGAAGCGTTGCAAGAACGCAACTCACTGTCCGAATTCGGACAGATTAACGCCAATCAATACGGACGGCCCAGAGCACGGGTGCTAGACACGCCCGCTATCGACGTTGTGAAGCACATAAGGAGAGGGGCTCATGGGAACTAAGCTCTCTTGTGGTATCGGACTGCTTGCAGTCATAGCATGCGCAGGATCCGCGATAGCCGCGGATTTGCCCGTGAAGGCGCCACCCGTGGCGGCAATGCCCAGCTATCTGTCCGATTGGGCCGGGTTCTATATCGGCATCAACGGCGGCGGCGGCTGGGGCCGCACGACGTTCGATTTCTCTACGGTCGATAACACGACGACTTCGGGCGGTCTCATCGGCGGCCATGTTGGCTACAACTGGCAGTATGGATCGGTTGTCGCTGGTCTGGAAGCGGATTTCGACGGTGCCGACCTTAACAAGACGGACGCCTTCGGCCTGGAGCAGAAGACCGACGAATTGGCCTCCGCGCGTGGCAGGGTCGGCTACCTCTTCGTACCGAACCTGCTTGCCTACGGCACCGGCGGACTCGGATGGGGGCATACGACTCTGACCGATACGAACGGCACCTTCACCGGTGTGACGGGCAGCTCCGCTGCCGTCAGCCAGTTCGGTTGGGTGGCGGGTGCAGGGCTTGAATACAAGCTGGTCGATCACGTGCTCGTTCGGGCTGAATACCTGCATTACGACTTCGGTAAGGACACGTTCCCTGGTTTCGACAATGTCAGGGAGACCGTCGATCTCGTGCGGGGCGGCTTGAGCTGGAAGTTCTGAACGCTATCTTGTGATATCAGCGCGGACTGCGTAACATCGGCCGCGCATGAGCCTTATAAGGCGCGGCTTCTGCCGCGCCTTTCTTTTTTGGCCGGCACCATCGCGTAGGTTTACCTTTCCTTGCAGCGGCGGCCCTTTTCTTTTTGGCAAGCCCGTACGATCCGGTACGGCTGACACCCTCGATTGGCACGTGCCTCCACGCGCGGACGCATGACAGGGATGCAGCCGCACATTAACACGGATTAACTTTTGCCAAATGTTAATATGCGCCGAAGCCCGTCACTCACGTGCCAGACAGCAAGCCGCGAGCGGTCCATCCCGCATGTATACGCTGGTCACGTATTTGATTGAATTCGCGCTCATCTGGACGGCGCTGATGCTCGCCTGGACGCTCGCGCGCATGACGGCGCGCATCATTCGGTCGGCGCGCAAACCCGAAAAGTAGCGCCCCGCTGCCAAATGACCGAATGACAAATTTGAACTGCCATGCTCACTGCGCGTCGTCCTTGTTGAGCGCGTCGAGCGCGTCCGCCGCGTCAAAGAAATGTTGCGCGCGCGTACGCCAGCCCACCTCGTCCAGATGTTCGGCCTCCTTGCGTAGCGCGTCGCGCACGCACTCCACCGCGCACTTGCCGCCCACGTACGCCTCGGCCTCGCCGAGCGCGTCGCGTATGGCCTCGATCAGTCTGACTTTCGCCTGCAGGCGCATTAATTCACCTCCCACTGGATCGAGCACAAGCTTGGCGAAATCAGCGTCACCGGCATTTCCTATGCCGATGCTCTTTTTGATATCGGTGTCTGTCGCAAGAATCCTTTGACCGCTGTCGCCGGGTGCAACCGCGCAACCCACACGTTAACACAAATTAACTTGCGTCCGCACAATTTATGTTACGCGCTTCACGCTAAACGGGGTAGCGGCCATGCCAATTCGTACTTTTACACAACATTTTATACAACCTGGAGCATTCGGACCTGAGATGATTGTGGTGATGACCGGGTATTGGAGCTGCCTGCAATGAGCTAGGTGATAATGCGGTCGGTCTGCCACGGTGCGCGAGACCGTCACCGGACGAATTATGGCAGCGGCAAAGCTTGGTGAGCGTGAACCGGCTCGTTTGCTGAAGGCGGCACTCTGGGCGGCGGCGAGTCCGTAGTGCTTGGCGCGTTCCCCGAAGGAGGAAAGAATTCGAACGAGGGTCAATTGACCCTGATTGCCGGGCTTGACGCATGCCCGGTCGGCGGGCGCCCATGCGCTTTCATTCGGCGCGACCCGGCGCGCTAGACCGAGCTGTGGTCCCGACCCTCGCCGTTGTGCTTAGCCTAGATGGGGAAGCCGAGAGCCGGGACCAGCGAGCGGCCGTCAATGGGTATCGAGCCGACCGCGCGCGACGCTACATTAACATAACATATCAAGAAATGTTAATAGGGCACTGGTCGCCGCCCCCTCGGCGACCGCCCGCGATGCAGTGACTGGTCCCGACGCTCGGTTTTGATTGGGGGAGGCCGGGCGCCGGGACCGACGCGCGGGAGACGCGCGCCCCCGCCCCCTAGCGATCAAAAGCAGAGCGAACCATTACCAAATGGCCGCTGTGCGCTTTTGCTGCATGGCCCCCCTCGCCGACCGCGCGGCACTGCCTGCAAAGAGGCGGCCCGACCTCTCTGCGGGGGTATGACGGGGTTTTGGCGCCGATACACCGTCAGTCACGGGGTGATGTCCGGATATCAGTCGGGATCGTCAGCATACGCTGGCCGACAAAAACCCAGCGCGCACATCGCCATCCGGTGGGAGACAGCCGCCAGGCTTCACACCCCATGGCCGATGGTGCCGGCGCGGCGGCCGTCGCCGCCGACCGTGCTAGGGTCGGTTGCGGCTGTGCCGCACGCAGTAGTCGCGGGATGGCTGGCGACGCCGATCGCACGGGAAAGCGTTCTGCGAGCAGCGCCTCATACTGCAATTTGCTGAAATAGCCGCTCGTGAGGTAGCGCCGTGCAGCTTGCCAGCGCTCAATCGCGCGGCGCGTGTCGTCGTTGAAGTTACCATCCGCGGCCCCGTCAAAGTAACCCAGCAACGACAATCGCCTCTGAATATCGCTGCGTTTAAGTTGATCGAGCCCGAGTTGCTCCTCGGCCTCGCGCGTCGGCGGGGCGGGATTGAACGATTGCACGGTCGTTCTGGCCGCTGTTTGCAGGGCGGCGAGGCGTAGGCGTGCAATACTGGCGAAATTGCCATGCGGGTAACGAGCCAAGTAGGCCGAATACTCTTCCGCCCTGTCGCTGGTGCGCACCGACCGCCAAAATTCAAGTTCGATCTCATCCGAAGCGTTCGATCGGGCTTCCGAGGGAGCAACCGCAGGGCCCGGAGCGCCAGCGCTTGCCGTGGTGGCGGCAGTCACGCCTTGCTGGTTCACATAGAAGAAGCCCGTGAGATTGGTGTTCTCCCACGGCAGTTGTTTCCTGTTCGTCTCCTCGCTCACCTGGGCGCGAACCTTGGTAAGCGCGTGGCGGATTTCGACACCCGGCTCGGCAATATTACGCAGCAGCGCACCGGTGAAGGGACTGTTTTCGCCCGGCTTGCCATCAAGCGCTGTCTGGCCGGGCCCGGCCGCAAACGCTATGAGCGTGCCTTCATTGGGCTTCATCTCGGCGAGGCCGGACAAGATCTTAACTGAACGGGTCCGTGCTGCCGCCCGAATCTTGCTGGCAAAGGGATTGTCTCGACATGCATCCAGGAATACCAGTTTCACCGTGGCAGCCGCCATTACCTGATCAAGGGCGACCTCAACGTCGATTGCCGCGCCGAGCTTGACGTCAAGCTCCGAATTAAGGTTGGTGTCGACCGGGACCAGATAGTTCTTGCCGTCAACCGCGATGCCGTGCCCTGAGTAATATAACAGCGCCACGTCGGCGCCTTGGGTTTTGGTGGCAAATTCGCTTAGCCGGGTCATCATCCCTTTACGACCGAGATCGACCCCCTCAGTCACCTCGAAGCCAACATTGCGCAACAACACTGCCATCGCCTTGGCGTCAAGCGACGCATTCGGCAGGCTGCTTATATGTTGGTACGCCCCATTGCCAACGACGAGCGCCACGCGACGCTCGGCGCGGGCCGGGCAAGCTAACAGCGCAAAGAGCACAACATACGAACTCAACAAGATGGCATGACGGAAATGACGCATAATCTGCCTCAGCGTTGATATGATTCGCGTGAGAACAAAAGCAGTGATCCGCCCGCCCGTACTCGACCGCAAATAGTGACGTGTCGATCACATCGCGACCATGACTTCCTTCATAGACGGACACGTCGGCCGATTTCCGCGAGAATGACGACTCGTTATGACGATTGTAAGCGGCGACCATCTCGATCCCGAGCAGTGACAGCAATCAGCCCGCGCTCGTATTCGCCGATGACGATCTCGGGCGACGCGGTGGCGGGGATGACGTCCAGTCCGGGACGAACTCCCCGACGGTGGCCGCAGGCTTTCAGCCACTTTCGCGCAGCGCTGCGGGCGCTGCCAGAGCCGAAGCGGGGGCAATGACGGCGCCGGGGACGCTCGCCAGTGCCCGAGGGGCATCCTTCCCGGATGTGTGTGCTGCCCTTAAAGGAAGACCCTGCCATGTTGCGCCGCTCGTTCTTCTCCGCGATGGAGTTGGGGTCATACGACGAAGCAGCAGCGTGGTGGTGACGACTCTTATGGCGATTGAGCCCGGGGTTTCCGAACATCGCCGCAAAGACGCTCCTGCTCCAGACACGCGACCGATTCGCGACTACGTCGAGGGCGAGCGGTTAGCGCACCTCTGACGTCGGAAGTGCATGACTGCATACCGAATCATCCTTGAGGCAAAAGATTTCGAGCACTGGGAGCGCGGGCAAAGCCAAGGATGCGGCGGCGCGGTAGCCAGCATGGTGTGTCGTTAAGTGGAACAAATTCAACTATGGGGATTGACCGCCGAAGGCAATCCGGGTTGCGGTCGCATTTGCAAGGCGGCGGCAGATCAGCATAGACGCCATCGCGCCTTCCTAATGCCCCGGAGGTCGCCTTGTCCGATGCACTCATTTCCCATATGCGCATTGCCCGCCGAAGGCTCGGCAGCGCGGGCGTGAATCACTTTCTACGCGCCTTCGCAGCGAACGACCATGCGATCGAAGCTCGGGCATTGTTGGCGAACCCGCGCACAGCATCCTCCTGCACGCTCTGCGACGATCGCATAGGCGGATCAGGCGGGCCGCAGCCAAGGGACTTTTGTTCGTTCGCAGCACAGAAAAGTGGAATACCAACCTTCATGCCATCGGGTAGCGGTCGAGTGTTACTTTTGGGCTGCCGTGCGTGCCCCTTGGGTTGACCGCCCATAGCAGTGGTCGTGGTGCGAGTCAGTGGTGGACCGGCGACAGTTCCGGCGGGCAACCAGTTGACGGTTGGTGTCAGTGTCCATCGCTAACCCCATCCACCGTCGGTTGGCGAAAATTCATCGCCCGCAATCCAAACGGAAAGCCAGGGCGCTATGCTGGGTGGTTTTCCGACATGATCGGGCATCCGGTTCGCCGCAAGAATGCTCCTGCCGGACACGGCCGATTTGTTATTAGCGGGTCATCCCCAAAGTTATCCACAGGGCGTGACCTATTCGGGATGGCGAGTTAAGGGGTGGTTTTCGCCTATTTTGGCGCGAACAGCACCGATTCCGAGCGCCTTTGATGGATCCCCGTTCGACCGGGATTGTACTTTCTGTTTAGTTCCTCACCGGCCCCTGGCCGACCCGCCCTGCATGAAACGGGCTTTCGACCGTTGCGTGTCTGTCATATGATTGTACCGCTGTCGGCATAGAGGTCACCCCGGGGTACCTCGAACACCCTCACTGAAGCCAATGGGCGGCACAGCCGTCCCCGGAGCCCGTTTCCCAGAGTTCATCCGTGAGAGGTCCCCACGCCGGCAGTGCAGGCAGGCGCGAAAGGGAAAACGATGGACGTGATGCATGAGCGGGTTGCCGGTCTTGATGTGCACAAGGAGACGATCGTCGCCTGCGTACGG
>JASHRR010000515.1 GCA_030037185.1 Xanthobacteraceae bacterium
AAGGCGGATCAGGTGTCGCGCCCAATGGTCTGGGCGGTCGACATGGCCGAACATGATCGTTGACGTTGTCCGCAATCCAATAGAATGGGCAGTTTCGACGACCTCTAGCCATTGGTTGGTTTTCAGCTTGTCCGGACAGATTTGTGCACGGACACCGTCGTCCAAAATCTCAGCTGCTGTGCCAGGAAGCGTCCCAAGCCCTGCTTCCTTCAGGTCCATCAGCAGCCGAGCGATGGAAACCCCCAGTGTTGAAGCGCCCTGCCATATCTCCAGGGGAGAAAAGCCGTGAATGTGGAGTCCGGCTGCCACCTCTTTTATGGCGCGGCAAATCTCGAGATAGGTCTCGCCCGTATAAGCCGGATGGATGCCCCCCTGGAGGCACACCTCAGTGGCGCCGCGAGACCAGGCCTCGAAGCTCCGGCGCTTGATTTCCTCGAGGCCCAGCCGGTAGGGACGGCCTCGCAGGTTCGCTGTAAGCTTTCCCTTTGCGAAGGCGCAGAACTTGCAGCGGAAAGAGCAGATGTTCGTGTAATTGATGTTGCGATTCACAACATAGGTGACGCGGTCACCGCAGGTTTCAGCTCTGAGGCTGTCGGCGGCTTCGCAAACGGCGTAGAAGTCGGCACCGCGGGCAGAAAACAAAGTTGCAATATCGGGTTCGGACAACGTCTCGCCAGCCGAGGCCCGATCGAGAATTCTTCGCAGCCTCGTCCGGCCGACTCTACTCGAACTCGACGAAAGAGGAAGCGGAAGCGGAATACAGCGCCCCGCGCCCGGCATCCAGTCGTCCGCCCTCGCAAACCCTCCCGAATCCGAGGCTCTCAGCACCCTGGTCCGCAGAGACGCATCGACCCACTGCTCAAGGTTTGCCACAAACTCAGGATAGAGCGCGAGTCGACCAACGAGGACCTTTCCGGCTTGAGCCGTTTGCTGTTCCAGCGTCGTCAACGCTGGCCAGGGAGCTTCAGGATTCACATGGTCAGGGGTCACCGGCGAAACACCGCCCCAGTCATTGATGCCCGCGGCAATAAGGTCATCCAATGGCCCGCAACTCAGATTCGGTGGGGCCTGGATGTTCATCTCCGGTCCGAACACGATTCGTGCGACGGCGATAGTCCAGATGTGATCCTGCGTCGTCGGCTCGGCAGTGTCAGCCATTGGGGTACCGGGCTTCGCCCGAAAATTTTGAATGATGACTTCCTGGATGTGGCGGTATTGCCGATGGAGTTCCCGCAATGCAAGAAGGGCCTCGATACGCTCGCGACGCGTCTCCCCGATGCCGACGAGAATGCCTGAAGTGAATGGTACCGCCGCTTCTCCGGCTGCCGCGATTGTGGCCAGCCGAACCGTCGGCACTTTGTCGGGCGAACCAAAATGGGGGCCGCCTTTGCCAGTCAGACGATCGGAGACACTTTCGAGCATAATGCCCTGCGAGACTGAAACGGCCCGCAGGCGTTTGATGTCGTCAATGCCCATCACGCCCGCATTCACGTGCGGCAGCAGGCCGGTCTCCTTGAGCACCAGTGACGACATTGCTGCGAGATAGTCCAACGTCGTCCTACGGCCCAATTCGGCCAATGCGTCTTGCGCGGCACGATAGCGCAGCTCCGGTTTGTCTCCCAAAGTGAACAATGCCTCCCGGCACCCGGCTTCCACCCCCGCGCGGGCGATAGACAGCACCTCCCCGGGAGAGAGGTAAGCTGATTCCTGCCTCCTCGGAGGCCGGGCGAAAGTGCAATAGCGGCAGGTGTCCCGACATAGCTTGGTGAGCGGAATGAATACTTTCTTGGAGTACGATATCGTGTCACCATGACCGAGATCCCTCAGTCGCGCCGCCACGTCCATCAGCGCCTGTAAGTCATCGAATTCCGAAAACGCGAGCGCCTGTTCCGCGCTAAGTTCAGAACCGTTCAGAACGTGATCGAGCAGATCCTCGGTCGCAGTCATGTACCGGCTTTCGCTTGAGTCAAATCGATCAAATTGCACGGCCAATCGGCAAAGCAGTGTCGATCAAGAAACGCCTGTGTTCGGGTGGAGGATCGAATGGTGGCAAAGAACCTCAGGTCTTCCGGGGTATCGATATCTCTACCGATGCCGGGCAAGCGCACGATATCGGGCTCGATGCCATGAGCCTTCGCGGTGCGCTGATGCGCAAAGAAGCTGTCGTTCCCGAATCTCAAGGGAACCGCGGTGGGCGGCGACACGACGACGGTGTTCGAGCCGAATTCATCGTGCGATGGAACGATCGTGAACGAAGGCGCGTCGCGGTGCGTGCGCAGGACGAGAGAAAACTCATCGGCGGTCGCCAGTGGTATGTCCCCTGGCAGCTGCATCATACCCCCGACGGGTTCAGCTGCCAGTCGCAGTGCTCCCGCCGCCACGGCACCCGTGTGATCGCTCCGCGCTCCCTCCGTTAGAATTTTTGCTCCATAGGCCCTGGCCAAGGTCGCGGCGTTAGGATCGACGGTCACGACTGCTATGCCCGCAATACCCCGCGCACCGGACACGGCCGCGAGCACGTCTTCGAGCATGGCGAGGGCAAGCTTCTGACGAAGATGACTTGGAACGCCCGGAGCAAGCCGCTGTTTGGCCTTGGACGTTTCCTTGACGGGGATCACCGCCCAGATATTCGCGACCGCCATCACGCCGCTCCTCCCAATCCCCTCCTGCCCGTCGGCCGAGCAAGACGGTCAGCGAATCGGAGAACCGCGCGGGCCAATTCATCGCGATCCGTCTCGTTGACCATCACGATCGGCTGCACATCGACTGGAAAGCCGACCTTGGATGCGATCGCAGCATCGACGGTGTCAACAACAAAGGCGTCGATGAGGCCGTTGTAGTGTTGGGCGATACTGAGTGCGTCTGCGTTTAGCCCGAGTTCCTTCATCATCTTCGCAGTCGGGCCTTTAACTGCCCGCCCCCCGATAATCGGAGAGACGCAGACGACAGGTGCGGAACAGGCGGCCAGAGCGGCCCGCATGCCGGGGACGGCAAGTATTGGATCAATGCTGATGAACGGGTTGGACGGACAAATCACTATCGTGCGCAGGCGCGCACTTCCGATCGCGGCGAGGATTTCAGGGCAAGGTTGTGCGCCTGATGCGCCCTCGAAAACGAAACCGGAGATGTGCGGACTGCAACGCGCTTTGACGAAATAATGCTGGAAATCTAGAACACCATCCTTCGTGATGACATGTGTTCTTACACGATCGTCCGTCATCGGAAGTATCCGGCTCGATATCCCCAACGACCGGACGAAATGCGAGGTAATTGCCGACAGAAGCTCCCTCGCGCGCAAGCGTCTCGTCCGCTCGACGTGGATGGCAAGATCGCAGTCACCAAGTTTGAACCACGTCTCACCCCCAGCTGTTTGAGCGCCGTCATGAATGACCATTCCCGGCGCCCCCAACCAGTTTCTTCGTTCTGAAGACCCGCCAACGCGTACGTCAGCGTGTCGATATCGGGCGACACGTGAAGTCCAAAATGCTCAAAGTCGTCGCCCGTGTTTGCGATGATGGTCAGTGTTCCGGGGGGCAAGACCCGTGCGAGACCCAAGGCCAGCTTTGCACCGCCCACTCCGCCCGAAAGTACGAGGACACGCGTCGGCTGCGTGGTTTGGAGTGCGGCTTTGGAGGCGCCGGCGTCGTTCATCTGAACAGGTCCTCGGAGGCAGGCCGGATCAACGCGTTAGCCGGCACGTTCAGCTCGTCAGGGTCGAACCCGGAGACCAGAATCACTGGGTAACCCTCATCGGCCTCGCCCATCAACAGTGAAGCTGCTGACGCCACTTCGTCGGCCATTGCAGTCCGCGAAGTCTCCAAAGAGCGGCCGAAGAGATCCTGGCGGCCACGCAAGTCGCGAAGCGCTGAAAAGCCGTCTGCACCGAGAGCTACTCCGGCCGTGCCTTGGCGCCATGGCCTGCCAAAGCTGTCGCTCACGATAACGCCTAGTCGCACACGGAACCGACTTTCCAATTGGGCCCGTAACCCGGCCACGACCATGTCGGGCTCCGTGGGAAGGAGCAGTACCTGATCCCCTTCCGATGATTCCGAAACATTCGAACGGTCGACCCCGGCGTTCGCAAGTATGAATCCAGATCGCTGCTCGACGATCAAGACGTTCGGATACTGGCGCACGACCCGAATGGACTCTGATAGGATAACTTCGACGAGGCGCGGGTCCTTATTAACTGCTACGGCCAGCTTCTTCGCGCGCGCGGAAGGTTCAATGCTATCGAGATCAACGTATCGGCCTTGAGCCTTCGAAACCACTTTCTGAGCAACGACGAGAATATCGCCAGGGCGCAGGATAAGGTGAGACCGTTCAATCGCCTGCATCAAAATGGTTCCGAGGTCGTCGCCCTGACCTACAAGCGGAATTCCGGGGACAACGCTCAGAGTCAGTTTTGTGGGCGCCGTCGACATTAAAGCCGCCTGAGACGAGGGATGACCTGCTCGCCGTAAAGCCGCAGAAAGCGCTTTTGGTCAGGTCCTGGGGCGTGAAACACCAGATGGCGAAACCCAAGATTGATATAGGGCGTAATCCTAGCCACATGCTCGTCCGGATTGTTCGATACGATCCAGCGCTTCTCCGTGTATTCGAGCGGAAGTGAATCAGCAAGCCATTCCATGACGACAGGATCTTCGACTGACATCTTTTCCTCTGGAGAAAGAGCCAAAGCGGCCCAGTGCTTGGTATCGTCGCGGGCTCTCTGTAGGTCGTTGTCGGAACGACACCTTCATCTCAATCATGCGATCGATGGAATCCTCCTTGCGGCCGGCCGCCTCCAATCCCGCCTCCACGTTCGGAAGGAAGGTTTCTTTGTAGAGCTCCAGTGCTTTCCTGCTCGTACAGATGTAGCCCTCCGCGAGTTCCCCAGCCATTTTCGCGACGGTCGGTCCAGACGCGGCTAGATAAATCGGCAACCGGTGTGGACGGCTTGTCGTAAAGGGTGGCCTTGTCGGTCCTATAGTACTGCCCCTCAAACGTGACCCTGTCTTGGGTCCACAACCGGCGCATCACCGTGATGGATTCCAGTAGTCTGGCAATGCGCTCCTTGAAGGTCGGCCACATCAAGCCGAGCGCCGGCACGTCGTTGAGGGACTCCCCACTTCCAAGACCGAGCACAACGCGATTCGGAAACATGACGGCAAGGGTTGCAAACGCCTGTGCCACGACCGAAGGATGATAACGGAACGTAGGAGTCATGACGCTCCTACCGATGATGATCCGCTGGGTGCGTGCGCCAAGCGCCCCGAGCCACGGAATGCAATCTCCTCCGCCAGGCAAGAAAACTCCAGAAGCTCACTTGGGCCGAACTGTTCTCCCGATGCCTTGTAACCCAACTTGAGCATTGGGCTCTCCCTGACCGCGGCTAGCGGGTGCACTCGGCCACCATATCATATTTTCCTGGCGACCGCGATCTCCCCTGAGAACGCTTAACGCTGGAACTGAGCCACAAGTGTCCATGGTAGGTAGGCTATTCCTAAAATCGATAAGCCTATCGAAACTTTGTATTACCCGTGATGGTCAGCGCTATGCAATACAACGACGCAACCGGAGCGTCAGCACCCATAAAACAATTGAACGCTGCCTTCCGGTTATAAAAGCCGGGCGGCGCCGAGACATGTGGAGGCAATTCAAGTATGGTGGGGGTGCGCTCCACAAATCGTCGAAGCTTATCGGGGTTGCGGCATTCTGTTGCGCAGGTTGTGTGCTGCGAGCTCATACGCAGCCGGTTCCGGTCGGCGAGCCGCAACCGATTCCACAACAACCACCTTCTACGCCTCCCCCCTCCGCTACCCCGCGTTCCAATCGCCTTCCGACGGTCACGGTTCAAGCCAGACGTCTCAGGAATACTCGCCGTGCGACAAAGCCATCGTCGCTGCCAACGGCGCGGCCACCGACTCCTCCAGCTGCTACTATAGCGTCAACACCACCGCCACCGGGAATATTGACCGGCGGTACGGAAGGCACTGCGACGAACGGTTACAAAGCGACGACGGCTGCCAATGTCGGGCCTTTTTCGAACGTCAGTCTCCAAAACACACCGTACTCGGTCTCGGTTACGCCAGGTGAGCTATGGGAAAACAACAACTTCCATACGGTTTCCGACGCCCTCAAGACCAATCCGACCGTCGTACCGTTGATCGATTCCACTGCTCCTGCCTCCGGACTTTCGCGCGTCATGATTCGCGGCTTCACAGCAGCCGATCAAGACGAGTTGCGCGATGGCATCACCGATCGTAGTTTCACCTACCCGCCCCTCGAAAATGTCGATCACATTGAGGTGTTCAACGGTCCTACGGGTTTTCTCTATGGTTTCACCGAGCCGGGTGGAATGATCAACTATGTTTCCAAGCAACCGACCGCGACGCCGTTCGCGACGTTGAGTAGCGGGGTCTATGGAGGCGGGATTGTTTATGGTCGTGCCGATGCCGGTGGCCCGATCGATCCGGAGGGCCGCACATCCTACCGGTTCACTCTTTATAACGAAGACGGCAACACCTACATCGATGGGGGGACGCAGCAACGCCTGCTCGTTTCCGGCGTTCTAAATTATCGTATTAACGACAGCTCGACGATTGCGTTCGATTATTACCATCAAAATTATCAAGTCACCGGTACACAGGTCGCCTTTGGTCCCTATGTTGTGAATGGAATCTCCTACGTCCCGGCGGCATTCAATCCGACCAAGCAATATGGCCAGCCGTGGACTTTCAACAGCTCAGAGAAGGACCTAGTCGGCGCCAAGTTCACGACAGACTACGACGACATCTTCACGTTCAGGACGGCCGTCCGCTACGGCAACATGCAGCGCGATTACACTTGGATCAGCGCGACCTTAACCAGCGCCTCTGGAAACTACACCGAAACCTCGACCCAAGACACCACGCAAACCGAGCAAACCTGGGGTGGATATGCACTGGTCGATGCCAAGTTCGATACCGGGCCTGCTCATCACGTTGTCACCTTCGGCTACACGGATACGTATTTCCATTTTACGCGAGGGCCGGACGTAAACACGGAGCTCGGGACCTCGAATGTCAACGCGCCGGCTCAATTTTCCGAGCCTAACACTGTCGTCCCCGGCACCAGCAATTTCCAGGCGCAGAATATTGGCAATGCTTTGATCGGAGACCACATTACGTTCAACCGCTATTGGGCTGCCCTCATCGGCGTCAACGATGCAATGGTCCATCAAACCGGGGGCGGGGTTAGCAGCGTCCTCTCGACCGAGGATTACAATGCCAGTAAGGTTAGTCCTACTTACGCGCTTCTATTCACGCCTCAGTCCTGGGTTACCCTTTACGCAAGTTATATTGAAGGGCTCGAGGCTGGTGATCAAGCGCCGTCCACTGCGAATGGAATCCCCGTGGTAAACGCAGGCGCTATTTTAGCGCCAAGCGTGAGTACCTCGTATGAAGCTGGGGCGAAAATGGACTTCGGCCGCTTCTTTTTGACCACGGCACTGTTCGACATTAACAAAGTTAATGCCGAGGTCAACCCCAGCACAAACGTCTACATACAAGACGGGAGGGAGGACCATAAAGGCATAGAAGTTATCGGGAAGGGAAAAATAACCGACCAACTTACCTTTGTTGGCGGTTTCACCTTATTGGACGCTACGATCGAACAGGCGACGGCGTTGCCCGCATCGAATGGCAAAATCCCGATCAACGTGCCGGAACAGGAAGCACGAGCCTATTTCGAGTATGCGCTTCCCGAATCCTTCCTTCCCGGTCTGACCTTCGTGACCGGTGCAAACTACTATGGTAAACGACCGGTCGATGCGTTGAACACGGGTTTTTTGGCACCAGCCACGACCGTCGACGTGGGATTGCGCTATGAGCCCGTTGTGTGGGGACGGAAGCTCGCCTTTAACCTCACCGTCTCCAACGTCTTTAATGCATCATATTGGGCATCGTACGGGGGAGGTGGGGCTACGGGCATGTTGCTCGGCACACCACGATTGATCGCTTTTTCGGGAAAAGTCCCGCTTTGGTAGAAGTGGCCGCAGGTCGTGGAGTAGTAATACCAAGCGTAACGGGTAGTGTCATGACACGCAAAATCGGAATAGGCCTGGGTTTGATGAGTTTTACATTTTCGAGCGTTGCGGGATTTTGGCGCTGGGTCGATTTTTGCGAGGAAGCGGGGATCGACTCTTTGTGGCAGACCGACCGGCTGGTTGGCGACGTGTCGCACCTGGAGTGCCTCTCCGCCATGGCAGCGATAGCTGGGAGAACCCGACGCCTCAAATTTGGCATGAACGTGCTGTGCCTTGCTCATCGGGATCCGGTTTTGGTTGCCAAACAATGCGCCACCATCGACGTTCTATCGGAGGGAAGACTGTTGCCGCAGTTCGGCGTCGGCAGCGAGCGAGCGCCGGAATGGGCAACCATGAACATTGATATGAAGACAAGCGGTAGCAGGACGGACGAAGGACTGGCGATCATCCGCAGGCTTTGGACGGAGGACAAGGTCGATTTCGAGGGAAGACATTATCGCTTGGCAGGAGCATCGATCTCGCCAAAGCCGAAACAACCGGATTTGCCAATGTGGATCGGAGGCGCCTCAGCCGCAGCCATTCGCCGCACTGTGCGATGGGGCACCGGATGGCAGGGCGGCGCCGAGGCGCCAGCAATTGCGGGCGCGGTTGTGGCAAAGATACGTGCCGCCTTACCGGCAGCCGGGCGCGCCATCGATGACGATCATTACGGGGCCGGGTTTCCGTTTCGCTTCGGCACGGCCGACGATGATCCCGAAATTGGCCGCTCAATGCAGGGGTACCATGATTATCGGGGGCTTGATCCTGCGGGTTATTTCGCGATCGGCGATTCCGATACGATTTTCGCGCGCATCCTGGAATACGTCGATGCAGGTGTATCGAAGCTTATACTACGGCCACTTGGGCACAGTGACGACGATGTGATGAATCAAACCTGCCGTCTGGTGCGAGAGGTGCTGCCGCGCGTTGCAGCCCGCTGGCCGAAGGTACCGCGAGCATTGGCAAGCTGATCAAGGAGCAAGGATCAAGGACGACCCCATGGCATTGGCCTTTTTCGATACCTGTAGCCGGCATCCCGATGAAACCAACACTAGGTTCGTCCTCGCTGAAAACATGACACGCGTCCGCAAGAACATCCGGCACATCCTCCACGCGGCGGAGCGGCTCGGATCGCCCGTACTATCGACCACATGCCTTGGAAGTTTGCGGGGCTCGTCAGGGATGTGCGTTCGCTCGACCTGCGCTGCCTTGGCCGCGAAAGGCGCTCCGGCGTCCGCAGAAACCAAGGAGAATACGGCTTTTGTGGCGATGAACGCGACGCGGGCCGAAGTGGCCGCTGCCCTCGGCTGCCGCGAGATTATACTCGAGCGCACGTCCTGCAAGACCGCAGACGACAATGTTCGCCTGCGAACCTTTGATGTTTTCGGTGTGAACAAGAACACCAGTCAGATCGTTCGCGCCCTCGGTGACCGACACTGGCTCGTATTCGGGGCCGGATTCGAGCATTGCTTGGTTTCGGTAGTCGAGGGCCTGCGCAAGCTTCGCTATCGGGTCACGGTTGTGGAGGACGGCTGTATTCATGGCGGGCGTAGCACTCCGACGACTTTCCTGCGCACATTCGAGCGCATGAAGGTACTCGGGGCAGAGTGGGCGAGCTTCGACGCAATCTGCGACGAATACGGCTTCGATGAAAGGGTGCGTCGTGAGCCGGGCCGCCCCGCGCCACGTGAGGCGTCATGACGGACGCCCAAACGGTTGGTTCATCGCGGTGGTCGCTGGTATTGAGCCGCGGATCAGCGAAGCTTTGGGTATTGGCGGTCGGCATCGCGATCGCCTCGATTCTATCATTTGGGATCGGGCGATATGCCGTATCTCCGTTGACCGCGGTAGAGATCCTAGTCTCGCGCGTGGTGGACGTCCCACGACACTGGACGACACAGGCCGAAACCATCGTGCTCGTCATCCGGTTGCCGCGTATCGTCGCAGCGCTGCTGATTGGGGTTGCCTTGTCGACATCAGGATCCGCTTATCAGGGGCTTTTCCGAAATCCACTAGTCTCGCCAGACATATTGGGTGTGAGTGCCGGCGCGGGTTTTGGCGCCTCGATTGGCATTCTTTTCGCTATGGGACCAGCGGGTGTGCAGGCGCTCGCGTTCGCATGCGGGCTCGTCGCCGTGCTGTCGACCTATGCGATCGCACTACGCTTTGGGCGGGCAGGCGAAACGCCACTGGTGCTCATCCTCTCCGGAATCATCATCGGTGCGCTGTTTTCGGCGTTCATATCTGCCATCAAATTCGTCGCCGATCCAGACAATACACTGCCGGCAATCACCTATTGGTTGATGGGCACTCTGTCGTCGATAGCTGCAAGTGATATCTACATCGCGGTGGCGCCAATCCTCGTCGGATTTGCGGTTCTTATGCTGCTGCGATGGAACCTCAACATCATGGCATTCGGCGAAGAGGAAGCGCGCTCGCTCGGTGTCAATACCTTGTTGGTCCGGTTCTCTGTCATTGTATCCGCGACACTGATGACCGCCTCTGCCGTCGCGATCAGTGGGGTGATCGGATTGGTGGGGCTAATCGTCCCACACATCGCCAGGGCCTATCTGGGGCCGAATTTCACTATTCTCGTTCCGGGATCGGCACTGTGCGGAGCGCTCTTCGTCATTTTGATGGACACTTTGGCTCGATCGTTGTTCAGCGTCGAGCTGCCGTTGGGCGTGTTGACGGAGATCGTCGGCGCTCCGTTCTTTCTTTTCCTGTTGTCCAGGGCCGGAAAGGGGTGGGGGTAGCGGATCCACCATGGAAATCGAGCTTCGCCACCTCTCGTGCGGCTATACGCGCAATGCGATCGTCGAAGATATCAATCTTGTCGTCCGCTCCGGAGATCTGATGTGTCTACTCGGACCGAACGGGGTTGGAAAAACGACCTTGTTCAAGACCATTCTCGGCTTGCAGCCGCCTTTGGGCGGCAATATACTTCTAGATGGCGATGATGTGCGAAGCTGGTCGCGGCGGCGTTTTGCGTTGCGAGTCGGCTATGTGGCTCAGGCCCATACGCCACCTTTTTCCTTCAAGGTAATCGATGTTGTCGCCATGGGGCGAGCGGCCCACGTCGGTGCGTTCGCGCAGCCTACCCGCCGCGATATGGCAATTGCGGAGGAGGTTTTGTCGGCGCTTGGTCTACCGCATCTTCGTGATGCCATCTATACACGAATAAGCGGGGGCGAACGCCAATTGGTGCTGATTGCAAGAGCTCTGGCGCAGCAACCCGGGCTCTTGTTGATGGACGAACCCACCGCAAATCTCGATTACGGCAACCAGGTCAGGGTCATGAGCCATGTTTTGAACTTGACCAGTCAACATGGTTTGGGTGTGGTGATGACGACTCATAATCCCAATGAGGCGCTGCTTTACGCGTCGAAGGTCGCCGTCATGGGTAGTGGCGGACGTTTCCTCACAGGACAACCGCGTCAGCTCATCACGACGGAATTATTGAATAGTCTTTACGGCGTCATGGTGCGAATGGTTCCAGTCGATAACCACCTCAGCATTTGCGTGCCGTCCCATGAAATACATCACTGATCGGAAGGCCTCGGACCCTACCCGTCTGTGGAACAAACTACCAGGCCTGCGCCTCGTGCTCCCAATGTGCATCTGCGTAGCGGGTAGCCTGATGATCTGGGCAGCGGCAGTAACAGTCTTGCCCATGAACTCCCGATTGCTTGCTGCCGCAGCAAGTGAGAGCGATCGGCGGATCGTCGACATGGCGGACCGTGTGGTGGACCTGCCCGAGCACATCCACCGCGTCGCCTGCTACGAAGTTCTCTGCTACGAAAAGTTCTTCTTGCTGGGCGGCAGCGATCTTGTGACTGCTATGATCCGGACCGACCCACCGTGGATGTCTACAATAGATCCCCGTGTGCGGGGCGTTGCCAAGGTCGAGAACACCCCGAATCGAGAGGAATTGCTCGCTAACGGCGATGATATCGTTTTTCTTCGCTACGACCGGCAGCAACTCCGTGGTCTCGCCTCCGTTGGCATCCCAGCAATCGTCTCCCAGCCGCCGCCCCGGACACGCTTCAGGGATGCTGCGGCATTTGGTGACGCCCAGAAACGGATGGTGCGGCTATTCGGGAGCATTATTCGTGGCGACGCTTTGCGTGCGGCGGAAGACTGGTGTGCTTATTACGACGATCGCATCAGCTATATAATGGCACGAACCGCAGATATTTCTCAGGAGAAGCGCCGGAGAGCCTATTATCTACGCGGGCCGCAAGCAACAATTACACAGGGACCTAATACAAACACCTATTGGTACGGCGTGATTGGCGGTGCCGATATGATCGTGAAGGACTTGGCACTTGACAACCAGGGCCCGATGTCGATCGAAGAGATCGTCAGCCTCGACCCCGAATTTATTTTCGTCGGCCGGCAATATTCTCCTGACCTCGTATCGCGTGATCCACGGTGGCAAAACATCAGTGCGATCAAGAACGATCACGTGATCCCATTGCCTGAGGGCATGTTTTATTGGGATGGCAGCACTGAGGGGATTCTACTGGCAGAATTCATCGCGAAAACGATCTATCCTGATCATTTCCGTGATTTGGATATGGCAAGTGAAGTCCGCAAGTATTTCAAGAAATTCTATCGATTCGAGTTCACTGAGGATGAGCTTAGAAAATTTATGCTCGGTTTAAACCCGGCGGGGATACGTAGAGGATATTAGCCCTCTTTCTGGTCGTGAAAAGGCAAGGAGATCCTGTTTTCACGACCACGGCGTGTTGTTGCGGAGAATGAACAATTGGCTGTGCGCCGTCGGCTAACGTTGGTTAAAATGATAGGCGAGCCTGGTGTTTGGCACCGTCTCCCTTGGGGTGGCGGGATTGTCGCTTTGCCAAATGTGCCGCGACCTCCCGAGCGCACTCAATGAAGCGCTGGGCGACTGGGCTGATGGTCCGATTTTTCAGAGTGACGATGGCGACCGAGAATGGCTCTATAGGAAGCACAATCGGCAATCGCTTCAGCGCGAAGCGCTCCGTGTAAAACTGCAATAGCCCGTCGCCGAAATGTCCGACGAAGCGGCCACTCTCCAGCAATCGAAAAAGCAGATGCGCGGTGGTGGTGGTCATGGCAATGCGCGGCATCCGCAAACCACTGGTGCGAAATGCTTCCGCAACGAGAGACCCAATTGCGGAAGAGGCCACGCACCAAGGCTCGTCTATCAAGTCCGCAAGTGCCACCCTGCGCCGAATGGCCCAGTGGCTTTTGGTGCCAACCACAAGGCGGAGGTTGTCCCGAAACAGAATCGTGACGTCCAGCTCTTCGTTTGCAAAGCCGCCTACCAGTGGAACGAGCGCAAGCTCAACGCGGCGGTCCGGCAAGTCGCGGGCAACTAGTGTAGCGCTGTCCGCTTCCACCACGCGAAAGTTAATGCGCGGATGCCGCCGCCAGAGCTGCTCCATCACGGCGGCGCCAAGTCCCGCCAGCAGCGGCTCGCTACTCCCGAGTCGGAGCTCTCC
>JASHRR010000516.1 GCA_030037185.1 Xanthobacteraceae bacterium
AGCTTGGCCAGCGAGGCGGCGGCCGCGGCGGCGCCCATGGTTGAGCTCGTACCCTCGGCGCTGCGGTGACTGCCACGTACCAGGTCCGGGCCGAGAGCGAGAAGAAACCGGCAACAGACGTCGTAGCCAAGCGTCACCGCAGCGAGCAGTTCGGCTCCTGATGCGCCCTCGCGCTCGGCCATCGCAAGCGCTGCAGGCACGACGTGGCTGCCTGGATGGGCCTTAGTCACCGGCTCGAAGTCATTAGTCTCGTCAGCGTGCGCGAACATGCCGTTGGCCAGCGCGGCGTTTACAGCAGATGTTCTGATGTCTGTGGCCAGCACCGTCGCTTCCGCGACCCCACCCTGCGCACGAGCGAATTGAATCGCCATTTCTCCAGCCGGGAGATGTGAGCCCGACACCATTGCGGCAAGCGTGTCCAGGATGCGGTGCTTTGCTTCCTGTGCAACATCCGGCGCGAGACGCATATCCCGCGCCTGTGCCATGTAGCCTGCCAATTGCCCGGTAATATCGACTGTCGTCATTTTGGAAAATCCCCTGGGTCTCCTGGCGAGAAAGTTACTGTTCCAGCCATTCTCTCTCCGAACAACCTTGCTCCACTTCTGGTTCGCTTGCCGGAAACAATGAACTGCTTCCGACGACCATCGGTTCTGCAGCCTTGATGATCGACAGCGAGTGCTCCTACTGAATAGATTCAGCGCTGCAGGTCGGGTTAAGCCCGGTCGAAAACGAGCAAGAACAGCGCGCATTCCTCCCCATGCCTAAAGGCAGAGGGTTCCTGCCCGCGTTTCGCCGAGGTTACGACCCTCCGCCCGCCGATCACAAGTCCCGCAGACCCGCAACACGCTCGCAAGCACAGGCTGGCGACCGGCCTGGCTCGGCCTCGCGGCGCCCAAATAACATCGCCCGCGACATTGCAGCGAGCGACGCGAGCTGCTGACCCGACCACAGGCCGGTGAACGTGTTCGCGCGCGGGCAGCTGCTTCGCAAGCCGTGCCGGGTTAGCCGCTAACCCGGCCTCCAATGCAAAAACTTGCCCGGCATCGCCCTGAGGCGGTGCGGGAGGCCATGTCGGCGGCCCCGGGCACCGACGGGTGACTGCTTCCTGATTCTTCAACCGCGCTGAAGAATGCCAAAAAAAACTGGCCAAGCCCCTACCTACCGCGAGTCACCTGCGCCTCTTTTTTTTGAAACAGTCGCTTGCGCTGGTAGCGTGAAGATTGCCAGCGGAGAACGTGCCGCGAACATTCTTTTTGAGGCAGCGTCGATGCCGTCAGTCGCCGAAATCTCTCAAGCGGTCGCCGCTTTTATTGCCGCCCCTGTCACCGTCCCAGCCGGGAGTTGGACGTAAGCAGCACGCTTTCGCAGCCAAAGTGTTCTAGGTTGCACGAATTTGGGTTCGCAAGGGCGATGGCTCCGGGCGGCATCACCGGCGTCATCAGGGCGCTCGTCGTCGTTGTCGCTACCGACCTGCTTTTGTTGTTGATGCGATATCTTCAAGCCCTCCCGCCGGTATCTCTTACGTTCATCATTGCAATCGTCGTGGTCGCCCTCCGCTGGGGAGCCTATCGTCCGTCGTACCACCGTTGGCGGCACGTTATCGTTGACCTACTCCTTCTACAGCCCGTTCTATACGAACAGCGCCGATTCGCGATCGCCGTTGCTGGGCATCTTCTTCTTTCTCGTCGTCTCGTTAGTGCTCGGCAGGGATCTTCGAGGCCATGCAGCAGCACCTTGAAACGCTGGTAGGCCGAAGCGTTCCGCTGTTTGATTCGCCTAGAACCCTGGAGGCGTCGCCATCAACGTCTCCGGTATAATAAAGCGGGACAATTCGTAATTTCGGTGACTGATCAAGGTGCGGGGCTTCACGCCGACGACCGAACTCTGCTCCCGCCACGACCCTACCGGGCGATCAGTCCCGGGCGAAGCCCGCAACGACCCAGCCCAATCCGCGGAAAAAACCAATTATCAGAAGACAAGCTGAAATTGTGATTCCGCCACCAATTAACGCCGTGGGCAGAACCGTAGATGCGAGAGGAGGATCCGCCACAAAACCAGCCGGAGGCGAAGAGCCGCCGACCCACCGATTGTAGTCGTCGATAACTATAGTCGCCGTTACGGCGACGCCAATCATCGCGATAAGGACGGCGCATCCAATTCCGAGACGGGAGAAGCCACGAAGAATGGGCCCGCTCGACGATGCGATGGGCTGCTCATCGCGCGGTTCGTAAATTGGATCTGGCATCATCGACTCCCCTCATTCTGTATGCCTTCGCACACGCCGGCTGCCGTCCTTACCCTGGGCGGACGCGCGGCAGGGGCTTGCTCTGTTCGCGGCAATGCCAACTCACACCCCGCCGACGGCGCTCCCAGCTCAGCGCGACCGCTTGCCATCAGCGCGATGGTAACCGAGTGCTCGCGTGATACAAGCCCCTTAACCGTCATCTTTTGGGCCTGCGCGCGCTCGGCTGCGCTCGGGGATCATATTGTAAATTCTGGACACAAAGGCCGCCGATACCAGAGACTGATGCAAGGCACTGATCACGGGTAGCAAAGTTGCATCGCGGCGTTCCCCCGCTACCCTTGTAGTATATCGCGCACCACGGATAGGAGTTCGGCGACTGCGCCGATGCGGTTGTGTTTTCGGCGAATAACGCGGCTGCGATGAACAAAAGTCGGTCGGCCGAGACCGGCAAGCGCATCGCTGTTTCCCCGATTGCCAATTCGATTGAGTCGCCGAAGCCTCATTCTATTCGATCGACACCGGCTGGTATAGCTACTCCTGGCCGGCCCGCAATGCATTTGGCGTGGGCGGAGGCGGCGCGGGCTCGCCGCGAACCCGCATGAACAAGGTTCGTTATATCACTCCGCCACTTCATCAAGGAGGGTTGGGTCGTCGTCACCTGTGCCGGTCTTGTTGACGCGCCTGGATACCGGCCACAAGCGAAGGTGATCTTCCGCGGCTGGCCTCAAGACATTGGTGCCGACCTCGCCGGCCAGCCATGGCGCGATATCGGCCCTGTCGAGCACTACCGGCATGCGATCGTGAATTGGCCGCGTTAGCGCATTGGCCTCGGTGACGATGATCGTGCATGACATCACGCGTTCACCGGTCTCCGGAGTCTTCCATCGGTCCCACAGCCCGGCAAAACTCAGCAGGCCGCCATCCGCCGCCTCGATCAAATACGGTTGCCGGCCGTCTGGCCGCTTGAGCCACTCGTAATAGCCACTTGCGGGAATGATGCACCGATGGCGCGCAAACGCGTCACGGAACATGGGCTTGCTGGAAACAGTCTCGGCCCGGGCATTGAAGCTTGCCGGCAGTTGCTTCAGCGGCTTATCCCACCACCACGGAATAAGACCCCAGCGCATAGAGACCAGCTCGGTCGCCTTGTCGGAGTCCAGCCTCACGACCTCGACCGGATCAGTTGGAGCAATGTTGTAATGGGCTTGCAGATTGCGGGCAGGACCTTGCGGGAGTTCGTACAGGTCTTGGACTTCATGCCACCCGTAGCGTTGGACGAATCGCCCACACATGCCGCGTTGACTCCTCCGCCACGTAAGAACAATCAGGGAACATACAGCCTCCCATGAAAGTTGCAAGGGCGCCATCGGGTTGCAAGAGCGGCGCCTTGCGGGCGGAGGCGAGGGATCGGCGGCCTTTACCGACCTGCCCCTATGCGCCCCCGCGCCGCTTTTTCTTTGGGCTACGAGGAGGGGGCTTGGGATCATCGGCATGTCGAGCTAGCCGGGTTTTGAGAATTTCCACCATGCTGGAAAAAGATCTGACGGGCCTTCTCTTGACCGATCGCGCTGGCGGCTTCTTGCCTGGCGTGCCGTTGGGATGCTTGGGCATGCGGGATCATGTCCTCCGAGACCCCAGCCGCGCTTTGAAATATCCGGCATCTAGAACCACGGCCTTTTGTGAGCGGCTGCCCGCAAGGGCCGGGGCCGCGTGAGGCGAGATCGCAAGCAGCACGACACGCACGAAGCCAACGCCGACCGCAGAAGCGACGTTCCGAGTGGAGGCTGTTGGGCGCGACGCCCAGCGGGGGGAGCAGACCGCGGAGCAGAGCCAGGGCGCGTGAGCCTTGGGTGCCACCCGTGCCGCGCTAATTAAGCAACGACCGCCGCAGCCCGTGCGTGGGCTGCAAGGCCGCGGATCGGCTTTTAACCGAGCGTGCACGCGATCGCTGTTTCGTGACGTGGTCCTGCTTAATCATTGAGAGCTCGTCACGCTGCCATCCTGGCTGGTCTGCATCCCGTCCGGCGGTCAGAAGCAGAAAGCGGCCGGCTCCTGAATGAGGGCCGTTCTCGTCTTCAACCTCGCCGCGCAGGATGTCGCTGCGCTTGCTATCGCCGGTCGCGCCTTCGCGTCGCCGCGAGCCTCTGCCAGCCTCTTCAAGCTCCCCGCCCGCCCTGTCTTCGACGAGAAGACCTGCCGCCCTCCGCCGTCGAGGCCGAAGCCTCCCAATGCGGTCGCGGCCTCGCCGGACAACAGCGCCTTCGCCGCCAAGGGCGACGTGAGCTCGGGTCGGCGTCAGGCAGGGTCCGCAAACCCCCGTGCGAGGAAACCAAAGGGCAGCCGATGAAGCCAGACAACGCATAGGCCGCCTCCTTGCATCGATGCGCGACCTCAGGCAACGGGAAGATATGCGAAAAAAGCCGTCCGCCGTCACGCTTTCTGAGAAATTTGCACGTTGATCCCATCGGGGTCCTTGATGTGCAAACCGGCATAGTCGCCCTCCAGGGGATTGGCCCCGCGCTGCGTCAAATAGCGCGCGGCGGATTCCCTGTTGAACCGCGGCACCCCGATCGCGAAGTGGTCCACGATGCCGGCAGGGCGTCCATGGTTGAGAGAGACGAGCACCTTGGTGTTGCCAAGGCGGATTATGCCGCCCGCCTGATCCTGGCTGACCACCGAGAATCCGAACATCTTCTGATAGAACTCGACCGACCGCTGCAGGTCCGCGACATGAATGCTGACGTGGTCGATGTTTGCATCTTTGAAATCGAGGCCCTCTTGGGCACCGGCGGCCGTTCCGCTGGCGGCGAGCATCGCCAGGCCGCGAACCAGTTCTCGGCGGCTGAGCGAGCCCTTCTCGAAGCGAGAGACGAGATGTGAAATGATGGTTTCCATGGCGACTTCCTTTCCTTGAAAATTGGACGGGCAGCAAGATTATAGTGGTATAATGACGTCTGTCTTTCGCGCCATCGCTCGCGGCGAGGAAACCGCTGCGTCATTCCGGAGCGCTCAATGCGGCAGCCACCCGAAGCCATCGTCGAAGGCAAAAAACGCCCTTTCACCGGCGCCGAGTTCTTGCAATCTCTTCGCGACGGGCGGGAGGTCTATATTTATGGCGAGCAGGTCGAGGACGTCACGACCCATCCGGCTTTCCGCAATGCAGCCGCCTCCCTCGCCCAGCTGTATGACGCTTTGCATGACGCAAAGATGAAGGATGTGCTCACCGCCAAGACCGATACCGGCTCCGGGGGCTATACGCACAAATTCTTCAAGGCTGCCGGCTCCCGCGAAGACGTCATCGCCCAGCGCGACGCGATCGCCGCCTGGGCCCGCATTTCCTATGGCTGGATGGGCCGCAGCCCCGACTACAAGGCCGCCTTCCTCAACACGCTCGGCGCCAATGCAGAGTTCTATGGACAGTTCGCCGACAACGCACGCGCCTGGCACAAGCGGGCGCAGGAGGCGGTGCTCTATCTCAACCACGCGCTGGTCAACCCGCCGATAGACCGCAACAAACCGGTGGAGCAGGTCAAGGACGTCTACATCACCATCCAGAACGAAACGGACAGCGGTATCTTTGTGTCAGGCGCCAAGGTCGTGGCCACCAACTCGGCGCTCACCCACTACAATTTTCTTGGCCAGAACATGGGCCAAGAGATTACCGACCCGAGCATGGTGGTGATGTTTATCGCACCCATGGATACGCCCGGCATCAAGCTTATTTGCCGGCCGTCTTACGAGTTAACCGCGGCCGCCACGGGCTCACCCTGGGATTATCCACTCACCTCTCGCTTCGACGAGAACGATGCCATTTTCGTGTTCGACAACGCATTCATTCCCTGGGAGAACGTCCTTATTCATCGCGATATGGAGCGCCTCAAAAATTTCTATCCGCGCTCCGGATTTTTCAACGGCTTCACCTTGCAAGGGTGCACCCGGCTTGCCGTCAAGCTCGACTTCATCGCGGGTCTCTTATACAAGGCGGCGCGCGCGACCGGGGTTGAGTCATTCCGCGGCGTTCAGGCGCAGATCGGGGAGGTCATCGGCTGGCGCAATCTGTTCTGGTCGCTGTCGGACGCCATGGTTTTCAATCCCGAACCGTGGGTCAACGGAGCCGTGCTGCCCAATGTCAGGGCATGCAGCACCTATCGCTTGTTCATGACGGAAGCGTATCCGGCGGTGCGCGCCATCGTTGAAAAGGTGATTGCATCGGGCCTCATATATTTGCCCTCCCATGCGCGCGACTTTAAGAACCCGAATATCGACAAATACCTGGCGCGGTACGTGCGCGGCTCAAACGGAATCGATTACAAGGAACGCATCAAAACGATGAAGCTGCTCTGGGACGCGATCGGCACGGAGTTCGGAGCGCGCCACGAGCTCTATGAGATGAATTATTCGGGGAGTGCCGAGTTGGTGCGCCTGTTCCCGCTTCAGCAGGCGCAGGCCTCAGGCGCGCTCAAGCAAATGGTGGCGTTCGCCGAGCAGTGCATGGCCGATTATGACGAGGATGGCTGGCGGCACCCGGCCTATCACGACGGTTCGGACATTTCGCTTCTGCGCGGGAAATGAGTGTCGAAACATCTTTCGAGCGTCTGGCGCCGGTCGTTCCGAAGCCCGCAGATAGGCCGCATGCAGGTTTGCGCATCAGCACCCTTTCAAAAGGCCGTCTGTGCTCGCCGGCCGAGCAAGGAGGACAGCAATGAAACTCTATGGATTCGGTCCCACGCGCTCCCTTCGCGCGCTGTGGGGCCTCAAAGAGCTTGATGCAGATTTCGAATTCGTGCCAGTCAATCTCCCCGCCGGCGACCACCGGCGTCCCGATTTCCTTCGCCTCAACCCCGCCGGCAAGGTCCCGGTGCTGGTCGACGGCGACCTCGTGCTGACCGAATCCGCCGCGATCGTCATGTATCTGGCGGACAAGTATCGCGACAAGGGTTTGCTGCCGGGGGATCTCAAGGAGCGGGCCGAGGCCTACCGCTGGATCATGTTCGCCGTGACTGAACTCGAACAGCCGCTGTGGCGGATCACCAGGCACAGTTTTCTCTACCCCGAAGGCAAGCGTTTGCCGCAGGACATTACTCTCGCACGCGAGGAATTCGTCGCGATGGCGGCGATCCTCGATCGCCACATGCAAGGGCGTCAGTTCATTGTCGGCGACGGCATGACGATCGCCGATTGCGTGACGGCTTATCTGATCGACTGGGCCAACGAACAGCGCCTGATCGACGACTGCCCGCAATTGCGAGCATATCTTGCCCGGATCTACGCACGTCCGAAGGCGCCGCAGCGGATTGCCGAAGCTTTCGCCAGCACACCCTGAGGCGTCCTGGCCCGCGCTGCTGAAGGGCGCCGGTGCGCCTCCCATTCACCGGCCACATGCAGTCACTGCGCCTCGGAAGCGGGCACGCCATCGTGTTCCGGCTTTGCCGGCGTAATCGCCACCGACTCGCCGCATCCGCAGGCGGAGGTCTGGTTAGGATTATTGAAGACAAACCCGGAGGAGAATTTGTCGACTCGATAATCCATTTCCGTCCCTAACAGGAAGAGCACGGCCTTCGGATCGATGAACACGCGCACCCCTTTGTCCTCGACAATTTCGTCGCGGGGATCGACGGCCTCGGCATATTCCATCGTGTAGGACATACCCGCACAGCCGCCGTTTTGGACGCCCACGCGGATGCCGGCGACCGGCCGCCCGGACTTGGCGATGATATCGCTGATACGTCCGGCGGCGGCCTCCGACAGCCGCATCACCTTCGGTCTCGGTCGTGACGTTGGCCCAGGGGTGGCCATGGTGCTCTCCTTTGGGACGTAACCCGGTGGACGCCGCCCGGATGACCGTCAGAGAAATCCGGGAATCGAAACCGGGAACACCAGTCGCGCATTACGCGGTCGGGCCGGCAACGCCCTATCCGGTGACAGATTAAATGGAACATCTCACCACATGTTCAATACCATCCTGGCTTCGTCGGACATCCGAGAAGGCTCCCAGGGCGGATCCCATACAACGTTGACGGTTACGGGCCCGATACCCGGCACGCTGGCCGCCGCATTTTCCACCATGCTGGGCAATTCCTGCGCGGACGGGCAATTGGGCGTGGTCAACGTCATGTCGATCGTTACGGCGCGATCATCGGCGATGTCGATCTTGTAGATTAGGCCGAGTTCGTAGACATCGGCCGGAATTTCCGGATCGTAAACCGATTTGAGCGCCGCGATGATCTCGTCGGTGAGGCGCCCGATCTCTTCCACACACAGGCCCCCGTTAGAGGTCGAGACGGGCGAGCTCGCGCCGGCTGGATCCTGCGCCAATTCCTGTGCCAGCGGGGCGCCCGCACCTCGCTCGTTTGTCATGTGAAAAGCTCCTGCGCTTTGCTCAGGGCCGTCGCAAGCCCATCGACCTCCTCGCGTGTATTGTAAAGCGCGAAAGAGGCCCGGCAGGTCGCAGTCATGCCGAAGCGCGCCAGCAGCGGCATGACGCAATGCGTGCCGGCGCGAACCGCCACGCCGGCGCGGTCGATCACGGTTGCGACATCGTGGGGATGGGCGCCCTTCATCTCGAACGAGATGATCGCGCCCTTGCGTCTCGCGTTGCCGATGATTTTCAATGAGTTAATCTCGCGCAGCCGGTCAGTGGCATAGCACAGTAGCGCCTCTTCGTGAGCCCGGATCGGGGCACGGCCGATGGAATTGATATAATCGATCGCCGCGCCAAGACCGATCGCCTGAACGATCGACGGCGTGCCAGCCTCGAATTTGTGCGGCGGATCGCCGTAGGTGATGCGGTCCCGGAACACCTCATGGATCATCTCGCCGCCGCCGTTGAACGGAGGCATGGCGGCGAGATGCGAATATTTGCCATAGAGAACCCCGATTCCGGAGGGGCCGTACAGCTTGTGACCGGTGAAGGCATAGAAATCACAATCGATGTCGGCCACGTCCACATCGAGATGAACGGCGCCCTGAGCGCCGTCGATCAGCACCGGAATGCCGCGCTCATGGGCGATCCGCACGACCTCCTTCACCGCAACCACAGTGCCAAGCATATTCGACATATGGGTGATCGCCACCATCTTGGTGCGATCGGTCAGCAGTTGCTCAAACTCCTCGACGAGGAAATTCCCCTCCTCATCGACCGGCGCCCACCTGATGACCGCGCCCTGCCGTTCGCGAAGAAAATGCCACGGCACGATGTTGGAGTGATGCTCCATGATGGAGAGCACGATCTCGTCACCGGGCTTGATGCGCTCGCGGGCGAACGTGTAGGCCACAAGGTTAATGGCTTCGGTGGCATTGCGCGTGAAAATGATCTCCTCTGGCCGCGCAGCGTTGAGGAAGGCCCGCACTTTCTCGCGCGCGTCCTCATAAGCCTCGGTCGCGGCATTGGCGAGATAATGCAGGCCCCGATGCACGTTTGCGTATTCGCACGCATAGGCGTGCTGGATGCGATCGAGCACCGCCTTCGGCTTTTGCGCCGAGGCGGCGTTATCGAGATAGCTCAGCGGCTTGCCGTAAACCTTCATGGCCAGGATCGGGAAATCCTCGCGCACGCGGGCGACGTCGTAGGCGCCGTTGGTGAGAGCGGGATGCTTCGCGTTCATGGCCGCCCCGCGAGCCACTGGAGGGTCACAGCCTTAAGCGCTTCGCGCACGCCTTCGAGCGGAACCGTGTCAATCGCCTCGCCGACGAACGACTGGATCAGAAGCGCCTCGGCCTCGTTTTCAGGAATCCCGCGCGACATCAGATAGAATTTAAGATTCTCGTCGAGCGCACCGGATGTTGCCCCGTGGCCGCACTGCACGTCGTCGGCGAAAATCTCAAGTTCCGGCTTGTTGTCCGCCTCGGCGTCCTCGGACAACAGCAGCGCCCGCGTCATCATGCGCGAATCGGTCTTCTGGGCGCCCGCACGCACGATGATCTTGCCCTGAAACACGCCGCGGCCTTTGCCCTCCAGCACTGACTTGAACAGCTCACGTCCGTGGCAGCCGCCCGCGGCATGGTCGACGAGCAGCGTTGTATCGCCGTGCTGCCTGCCCTTGAGCAAGCTCGCTCCACCGAGCGCGAGCGTGCTACCGGCGCCGGCGCACCGCACGAACAGCTGATTGCGCACCACGAGGCCGCCGGTGAGGAAAGCGAAATCGGAAACATTTGCTTTCGCGCCGATGGTCGCACTCAAGGTCGCCAGATGCAGGGCGTCGCCGCCCTCGGCAGTGACCTTGATACGATCGAGCCGCGCACCATCACCGACCACAAGATCAAGGGCGGTGTTGACCTGATAGTCGATACCGTCCGGACCTTCATGGCTTTCGAGCAGCGTCAAGCCCGCGCCTGCGCCGATAATAACAAGCGAACGCGAAAACAACGCCATGGCGCGTCGCGCGCCGTAGACGAAGACGAGATGCAGCGGCCGAGCGATCTCAGCGCCCGCCTGGACCGTCACGACGGCGCCATCGCCCATGAAGGCGGTGTTGAGTTCGTACGCGACATTGTCTTGCGCCGGGCTGGCAGCGCCGAGCCCGTCGTCCTCGCTACCCT